>JAYULG010000353.1:0-8609 GCA_043763755.1 Akkermansiaceae bacterium
CCTGTTTGGCACCGCCCAGACGGGCATCCCCGCCGCCACTGCCGCCTTGATCCCATTGAGCGAGTCCTCGATCACGAGGCACTCTCCCGGAGCTAAGTCCAGCCGCCTCGCTGCTTCTAGATAAAGATCCGGCGCAGGCTTGATCTTCGGCGCATCCCCACGGCAGACGATTGTTTGGAAATATCCGCTGAGGCCCAATTTTTCTAACCAACCATCCACCCACGCATGGGATGAGCTTGAGACCACCGCACACGTCATCCCCTCGGCACTGAGTCTTTCCAGCAATCCAAGCACCCCTCGCATTGCTGCAGCGCCTTCCAGCTCCTTCATGATTTCACTTTGCCGCTGTAGATCGAGGTCATGCCAATCAAATGAGCGCCCAGAAAGATCTTCCAAATGCGTCTTTGGCGACCACGTCGTGAAATCTGAACCAATGCAGCGCGTGTAAATCTCCAAGGGTAAATCGTGATCATGCGCCTGAAATGTCCGTTCCCATGCCTGATAAATCGCCCACTCGGTATCCACCAATACCCCATCGAAATCGAACAACACTGCGGAAAATTTCATCCCCACCGAGATGCCCTCCAGCCGCGCCCGGCGCAAGCTCGGATCTTCTGAACGATAGAAGACGCTCGGAGAAGATTGTGAAAAATTTCACAATCGCCTTGAGAAGCAGGGCAGCGAGACACATGTTTGCGCAAGCCGTTTAATCACCATGGTCAGTCCTTCTCCCAACACACTCCACACTGCCTACGATTCGAAAATCGAGGGTAACGTCATCATCACTCGCGTGGATGCTGCGATTAACTGGATGCGGAAAAACTCGCTGTGGCCGATGCCGATGGGCCTTGCCTGCTGCGCCATCGAGCTGATGGCCACTGCATCCAGCCGCTTTGATATCTCCCGCTTTGGCATGGAGGTGATGCGATTTTCACCCCGCCAGAGCGACGTTTTGATCGTTTCCGGGACGGTGACTTACAAGATGGCGCTGGCAGTGAAGCGCATTTGGGATCAAATGCCTGAGCCTAAGTGGTGCATCGCGATGGGTGCCTGCGCCTCGAGCGGCGGAATGTATCGCAGCTACGCAGTGCTCCAGGGGATCGATAAATTGATACCAGTGGATGTTTATATTTCTGGCTGCCCACCGCGTCCGGAGGCATTGATCGAAGGCTTGATGAAATTGCAGAAAAAAATCGAAGGAGAAGAATCCACGCTCGAGCAAAAGCGCACGTTCATTGAGGAAAACGTCTGAAATTTTTATTTAAAATCGACCATGTCCGCCGCTGCTGATGTCACAAAACTCCAACAAGTTTTTGGAGAAAAAATCTGGGAAACGCTTGAATTTCGCGGTGAACACACGGTGAGAGTGGAGTTGGATGCACTGCATGATCTACTCGCAAAGTGCCAGCAAGACATGGGTTACGAGATGATTTTAGACATTTCCAGTGTCGATCATTTTGGAGAAGACCCGCGATTTGAGATGGTTTATGAAATCGCCACTTTGGATGATTCTAAGCATCTACGGGTAAAGGCGAAGGTCTGTGAGGAAGCGAGCGTGCCATCAATGACGGATGTCTGGCTCGGCGCGGATTGGCATGAACGAGAAGTGTGGGATATGATGGGCATCCCTTTCACAGGCCACCCGAATCTCAAGCGTATCCTGATGTGGGAAGGCTATCCATTTTTCCCGCTGCGGAAGGATTTCCCACTTGCCGGCAGGCCTACGGATTTGCCGGATGTCGCTTTCACAGGCGTGGCTCCGCTGGAGGGTGGGCCATTTGTGACGAGTGGAGGAGAAGAAGATGTCGCCCGCCGTGAGCCTCGCGCGA
Organism: Akkermansiaceae bacterium; assembly: GCA_043763755.1. Lineage (GTDB taxonomy): Bacteria > Verrucomicrobiota > Verrucomicrobiia > Verrucomicrobiales > Akkermansiaceae > Luteolibacter. The sequence continues at coordinate 1,830 of JAYULG010000353.1, forward strand.
AGGTGGTGGAGTGATAAGCTAATTTTCCCAGATCTCCAAAATTCTCAGCCCACCGTGATGAAATTAGCAGGTGAGCCACTCGGAAGCCTGGCGGTGAACCTCCGGCAAGTGCTCCACTCGCCCATGTGCTGGGGCTTAGTGATTTTTACAGGAGCCATCCATTTCGCGATCAAGTGGATGGGCGGTCCAAATCGTCCAATAACGTCCGAAGTGTACTTGAAATTTGGTTTAAGTCGTGAGGGGTTTCTGGGAGGAAATATCTGGAGCTTAGCGAGTTACGGCCTACTGCACGGATCGTGGTGGCATTGGGCGATGAACGGATTGTTCGCTCTGCTGGTGGGATCTCGGCTGGAGCATGTCTCGGGCGCGGCTGTCGTAGGCCGGACAGTGCTATTGGGCGTCATCGGTGGAGGGATTTCTCACCTGTTTTTGACGCCTAGAAATGGCGGCGAAGTTGTCCTTGTCGGATTGTCAGGAGGTTGTTTGGCGTTGCTTTTACTGCTCACAACCTTGTCGCCAGAATCGAAGATGATGCCTTTGCCAGTCTCAGGAAAAAGTTTAGGGCTGGGGTTAATCGTCGCATCGCTTCTGCTCACTGTAGCCAATCTCGCACTCAGCCTACCTGAGTTTTCGCATTGGGGGAAATTGCTAAAAGACTATGGCTTTGGTGACATTTTGAAAATGGGCCACGCCTGCCACCTCGGGGGTGCGCTCGCGGGGTGGTTTTATGGCCGTTGGCTCCTGCGCCCTAGAGTCACGCTAGATCGCCTCCGCGCCGAGAGATATCAGCAGGAGGCGGATCAGAAAAAATAACCTTTCAACGGAGTTCTTCTCGCACCCTTTCTCGGAAGTTTTCACGCTGCTCACTGCGGCTTTCGCCAGAGTCGGGACGCTGCCTTCGTGGCTGCTCTTGGCGAGGCTCTGGCTGCTGCTGCTGCTGCTGCTGCTGCTGCGGCGGCTGCGGCTCAGGTTGGGCTTGCCGTTCAGGTTGAGCTTGCGGTGCCTCTCTCATTTCTCGGGATGGACGTTGCCTTTCTTGGCGCTCAAAAGATTGCCCTCGGCCTGAGCCTTGGCCCTCTCTTGAGTCTCCGAATGAGTTGTTATCTTGCCGCTTTCTGCGGATCGCGGAATTTTCAAACCCACGCTGCGGACGCTCAAATGCATTCACCGGATTGTTAAAACGGGATGGTGCCTCGTCGCCAACGCTGCCATTATTAAAACGGTTTGGCCGCGATTGCATCTCGTTTTGCCTCCCCTGCTCACGGTCCGAACGATCCCAGTTTGGACGCTCCTGCCCGTAGCCGTTTGGGCGGCTTTGGCGTTGTTCTTGCCCGCGCACTTGGCGGGACCATGAGAAATCAGAGTTACGGTAGGCTGACTCGCGATTGCGGTAATTCACAATATTAACGCTGGAAACTCGGCGCGGCGGCGGGCAGTAGCTCCGGCCCGGTCGCCAACCGTGAGGGTGAGGCACTCCGTAAACCACGGGCGGACGATACCCGATCGGATAATAACCGGATAGATAGGGATCGTAGTAACGGCGGCTACTGTAATCGTAGTAACTATAACAACTCGGGTCATAGCCCCAGCGAGGATTTCCAGTACCTACGAAGAGTGAAGTATTGAACGAACTTCCTCCATACCCGTATCCCTGACCGTAACCGGAGCTGTAGGAGCCACCCACGGATGAAGATGAATAATACGGATCGTAAGTACACGAGGTGAACGCGAGTGCCACGGCACCGAGTCCGATGCCAAAAGTAAGACGGAGGTTTTTCATGAGACCACTAAGACACCACGGGAATGGGAGATATTCGAATGGTTTTTAAAGTATTTGCGCACCGTCTTCCCTGTGGATTGACAAAGTGCGGGCATTTGCCAATTGATTTGCCCGCACTCTATCACCCATGACTCACTCAAGCAGCCCAATTTTAGTCACCGGGGGAGCCGGCTACATCGGTTCTCACACTGTCCGTCTTTTAGCTAGCCAAGGTCGTAAAGTCGTTGTGTTAGACAACATGGTATTTGGTCATGATCGATCCATCGTGGACGAGGGCGTAGAACTCGTCGTCGGCGATGTGGGAAATCAAGCGCTCGTGCGTTCCCTATTTGAGAAACACGCCTTCGGTGCCGTCATTCACTTTGCTGCCTACGCCTACGTCGGCGAATCCGTCACAAACCCTCTCAAATACTATCAAAATAACACTGCAGAACCCATCAAACTACTCCAAGTGATGCAGGAACACAGCTGCAAGGTCTTCGTTTTTTCCTCAACTTGCGCCACTTATGGAGTTCCGGATAAGCTGCCTATCACGGAAACAAACCAACAAAATCCGATCAATCCATACGGCCAAAGCAAGCTGATGGTGGAGAAAATCCTCGCGGATTGCGACACGGCATGGGGCCTGCGCAGCGCCTGCCTGCGTTATTTCAATGCCAGCGGTTGCTCACCCGACGGGAAAATCGGCGAAGATCACGATCCCGAGACTCACCTTATTCCCCGTGTTCTGATGGCGCTCACCGGAGAAATTGAATTTCTCGAAGTCTTCGGCACCGACTACGATACCCCGGATGGCACTTGCATCCGAGACTACATTCACGTCGAGGATTTAGCAGATGCTCATGCGCGTGCGCTTGATCACCTAGCAGCCGGTGGCACCTCAGTGAGGTGTAACTTAGGCACCGGAGTGGGAGTTTCCGTCAAAGAGATCATCGCCGCAGCCGAGGAAATCACTGGCAAATCCGTGCCCGTAAAATACGGCCCTCGCCGCGCTGGCGATCCTGCCTCACTCGTGGCAGACCCCGCACTCGCGAAGGAACTCCTCGGCTGGGTAGCCGCCCGCAAGGACATCAAGCAAATGGTGGGCCCAGCCTGGACTTGGATGAGCGGCCCATTGAGAGGCAGGTATCCACAAAATGAATCGCCCAAGTAAATGCGATGTATTGACATTTGCACTTGCAATCGCCTCTAACTCGTTTCATCTGTTCTCCCAAGCAGCGTCAACTGCCACAAACCCATGAAAACACATTTGATAAGATATACGCGCCACCATTGCGCCAAAGCATTCACATTGGTGGAGATGCTCGTGGTCATTGCCATCATGTCCATCCTCGTCACCGCAGGTGCCGTCGGCCTAAGCGGCATCGGAGGAAAAGGAGTGACCACCGGAGTCGCTACCGCTGAAGCATTATTCGAAGAAGCCCGTTCAACTGCGGTGGGTAGAAATCTACGGTCGTGTATTTTAGTCGCTAAAAATCTAACAAATGATCCCGCCGGAGATTTACGCCGTATCGTAATAGCATACGAAGAAACCATCACGGATAAAAATAGCCCTGACTTTGGCAAAGCGAAAAATCCGAGTAGTCTCACACCTCAATGGGAGCTTTCCAGCCGAGGCGCAGTTCTTCCAGAGAAAACCTATTTCAGCTCAAAGTTCAGTAAAAAGGATCAAAGTGGCCGCGAACTCACAACCATTTCATCCACCCGGATTGTCGGAGTTAAGCCGCCTTTCGCTGGGGATTATTACATCTATCAATTCAACGGCCAAGGGATTCTATCAGATTCTGAGGCTGGACAATATGACGGCGGTGCCTCGTTCATTATTGGCACTGGCGCACGGAATAGTTCGAAACCCGCATCAGGCAATCACCTGCCGCGAACAGTGTCCGAAGCAAAAATGGATTTCGGCGGTTTTATCATCTGGAAAAACGGAAGCACCTCTGTTTTTCGGAGTCCAAGTCAGATGAAAATTTCAAGTGACGTCACAGAATTCTAAATTATGAAACCCACTCCATCCATCAATCTCAAAGGCTTCACGTTGCTAGAAACCGTTATTGCTATTGGCGTTCTTGCAGTGCTGCTCTCTGGCTTCCTCGTCGTCTTCGCCCCTGCTGCCGCTGGCATTCGGCAATCAATCAATACCCAGCAAGCGGACCGCCTTGCCACCGCGCTGGAGGAGGAACTAGCCACGCTTAGACCGGGCGAGGCAAGCAACACGGTGAAGACGAGTTTTGACAAAGCCTTTGATTGGCTCTTAAAAGGAAATTCCAAAGCCGATGCAATCTTCGTTTATCAATATCGCGGGAAGGTCGGTGCGCTACGTGCCGATGGAACCCCAGATCCGGAGCCGAACATTGATGGAAAATCACCAGGTTCAGATTTTACAATGGTGCCCATGGCAAGACGCTTAAGTGACCGTGAGTTCAATGCCGATCTTAAAGCAATCGATGGTCCAGTTTACTTCATTAAGACAAGGCAACTAATCTTTGAGAAAGATGGTATGGTCCTCGGTACAAAAGGTAGAATTGTCGATCCCAAACTGGGCGGAACGCCGCTAACAGACCCAGCTCTTTATCCTGAAGCGGTGGTTGCCTTTGCGGCGGAATTCCATTTGGTGCCTTCGAAGGATTCGGGCTATTTTACAAGTGCTGCTTTCAGTAGTAAATTCGAGAATGTCAAAAACCCAGTTTTTACCCGTAACTTAGCCGTTCGCCGCTAATCTTTTGAGTCAAACTCCCATGAAAACCCAACTTAAATTTCGTGCAAAACACGGATTCACGCTTGTCGAGTTACTCGTCGCGATGGCTATCACGACGATTATCGTCACGGTGCTCGTTTCGGTCACTTCCGTCGCGCTTGATACCTTCAACCGTAGCCGCTCGGAATTGCGCGCTTCTCGCCAAGCGAAGGCAATGATTGATGCCATGGCCCGTGATTTTGAATCGCTAGTCACCCGCTCAGGGAACAAAAACGAATGGCTGTACGCTACAAATTCTGATCCTTCTACTATTGGTGGAAAACTGAAAAGCACCAGTGCGTCAAAGTTAATCTTCTTCACCGCTGCTATTGACCGGTATAATGGTGAAATTGGAACTGCAAAAGATAAAGGAGGAGATGTTTCATGCGTCGCTTATAACTTAACATATAGTGATCCAATAAGTGAGGGTGGGACTAATTTCGACACATTTGTGCTTAATCGGATGATCGTAAATCCTGACGTGACTTTCAGTAACTTGCTGGGAAAAGAGAATTTAGCGGATGCATTCCAGCAGTTTAATACGAAACTTGTAGAACCCATAAACTTTATATGTGAGAATATCTATCAATTTACAGTAACATTTAATCTTCAGTTGCCGGATTTGCAAGATCCCACCAAACTCGTTTCAGTCCCAATCAAGGTGGGGCCAACTGAAATCTCGGGAAATACAGTAAAACAGTTTGTGATTGCTGGGAATGAGCTGAAAATAAGCGGTGATGTGACAGGATATACTGCCTTACAGCTCAAAGGTGCAAAGGTCACTGCGATTACGGTCGCTGCCACTGCCATCTCGGATTTTGGAATCGATCAATTACGGACCCGCGAATTTGGAACCCCTAGCAAAAAATCAGAATTTCTAGCGAAGAACTCATATCAGTATAGCAAGACCGTTCAAATCTCAAGCCGCTAAGTTTGGCTCAGAGAGTTCAACTTGCGTCGTTTTGAAGACTTAAGCTGCTTGAACCATGTTTAATTTTCTGATCGGTCTGATCGCAGGAGTCGCCTGTGCCGCATTATTTGGATGGATGAATGATGGTTCTGAAGAGCGCGAAGCGCTTCGCGCCGAAAATGAAAACCTCAGAGCGGCCAATCAGGGACTCTCAATGAGCGTCCAAGAGGCACAAGTTGCCACCTACAAAGCGCTTCCCCTTGCCCAACCTGCAAAGGCCGTCGGCGCAGGTTCATCGCGCTCAACGAGAGAATCCAGACATTCTGATTAGGTTTTCATCCCGATCCTAAACTTCACCTTTCAAGGCGCATCTTGGTGTTTCTGGAAACGAATCCGCAGGAGAGCCATCAGCATGGGAAGTGCATCCCAAATGGGTTTCACTTTGCCGCCTTTTTTTTCCTCCCAGCTCACGGGGATTTCTAACCATTTTGCCCCGCTGCGGTGAAGGGCGCAGAGCAATTCTGAATCAAAGGCGAGGCCGTTCTCGACAAGGCCGTCCATTACCTGCCGATAGTCTTTCCCTCGGATAATTTTTCCTCCGCATTGCAGATCCTCACACCGAAAGCCCAGCAACAAGCGGGCCATTAAAAGAAAGCCGCGGTGGATAAAGCCGCGCCACGGGCTCTCGATCAATTGAGTGGTGGCTGTGCGTTTGCGAATCCCTAGCACAGACTGATTTGCGGCAATCGCCTCAGTGATTAAATCTAACATGTCATGCGCAGTCACGCTGCCATCTGCATCCACGAATGCTAACCACTCTGCTGCTAGATCGAGTGCCCATGCTTCTCTCACCACGCTGCCTTTACCCCGATGTTCTTTTGCGAAATGAACTTCCACGTTCGGGAAAATTTTTGCGAAGCCAGTTCTGAGTTCGAGCAAACGGGCTTTTTCAGTATCCCCAGAGCCATCATCTGCGATGATCCAGCGCACTGGCAGCGGTGATGCTGCGAGGGCTTGTGCAAGTTCCGCCCCAAAGTCTGCCAGCCTAGAGGAGTCTTTCCACACAGGTGTCACGAGCAGAATGGTGGTGGGGACTTCAGGCATAGGCGGATGGGCCGCATATAAACATTGCGAGGAAATCATTTCTTTCATCGTATCCCGGACACCTTATGTGGCGGGCGTTCATTATCTTCTGTTGGATTGCAATCATTGCTGGCGGTATATTTCTCCGCTTTGACGAGTTGGCCAAGCGTCCATTTCATGCAGATGAGGCTACAGGCGCGAGAATCACTGCGGCGCGTATGGAATCTGGCAACTACAAGTTTGATCCATTCCACTACCACGGGCCGATCC
>JAYULG010000354.1:0-8588 GCA_043763755.1 Akkermansiaceae bacterium
CTGTGGCGTCCACTCACGAATGAGTCCGGCAAGCTGGAATTGAGTTTTTTCGACATGGAAAAATGCGCGGGCTTCGGCCTGCTCCAGCGGGACCGCCGCTTCAGTGCCTACGAGGATGATGAGGCGGCATACCACATGCGACCCTCACTATGGATCGAGCCGACATCTGACTGGGGGCCGGGCCGTGTGATGCTAATGGAACTCCCCGCCACGAATGAGCTAAATGACAATATCGTCGCTATGTGGGAGCCTGCAGTGAGTCCCAAACAGGGTGACAGAGTGGAATTCTCCTACCGCCAACATTGGACAACCAATGATGATCCTTCTGGGGCAGATGGCCGCGTCGTCGCCACTCGCACGGGCACCCACGATTGGCAAACTGGCCAGCGCACTATCGTCGTCGAGTTCACCGGAAATGCCTTGGCCCAGCAGACTGAAATTCCTCTCTCGCCGATGGTGCAAGCGGTTGGCCCAGGCTCGGACCGGGTGAAAATCCAAGGCATCACCTGCCAGCCCTTACCCGAGGCGCGGTGGCGCGTGGCCTTCCAAGTTTCCGCCGTTTCTGGTGGCACAAATCTAGCGGAGATTGGTCCGGTAGAGTTCCGCTGTTGCATCAAGCGCGGCGAAGATTTTCTCACTGAAACATGGGTCTGCCGCATCACTCCATAGAAACTGGCCGCCCGCTCAGCGAGCTAGAACTCAAAGAATGGGAGGAAGCCTACGCAGCCGTGGAGGCTTATCTGCAAGCGCTCCGCCTCAGAAATCGCCTGTTAGTAGCTGAGCTGGTGCGCGGAGTCTTGTGGCGCGCTTCTGCCCGCCGTGCCAATGAGCCGGACCGTGCCGCGCGGATCATCGCCATGGAAGAAGCGCTCTCCGAGGTGGCAGAATGGACGCAAGATGTGCTCGATGTGCCCTTGGAAAATCGGCGGTTGGCAGCACGCGGCAGATTGGCCCTCCTGCTCGCAGGCATGCCAGACAAGTGGCAAGGAGTCTTTCTCACACCCGCGCCGTGGCCGCCCGAATTTGTGGATGCGATGAAAAAATCTTACCTCGCCGCCGGCCCACAATTTGCGGAGCTCTCGATGGTGCCGAAGCCGCTCGAGCTCAATGCCATCGGTAGCGGCGCCGCCCAGTGGTGGGAAACGATGGACCGCCTGCCTATCATCCGCCTAGCGTTCACTTGTCTCGTGATCCTCATCCTCATCCTCACAGTGTGGTATTTCACTTATGGAAAAATTGGAAATTTCTGATTCTTCGCCCGACGGGGAAACACCCCGTTTTTTCAGCCGATCTCGGACTCGCCTCCGGCGCTTCTTCTTTTTTGGCAGCGTCATCATCGTCAACATCATCGCCACCCTTTGGCTCACGGATCTTTTTTGGCGCATGGGATTTCAACGTGCCCACTACCCGCTGCTGGCGATCTTTGCCATCCTGAATGGACTGCTGGTCCTCGGCTCCTTCCATGCCATTTGGGGTGCATTCGATACGCTCATGGGCCGTAAGCGCTCAGTAAGAATCTCCAAACTCGCTGAAGGAAAAACTGGCCCACTCGCCCAACGCCACGCCGTGGTGATGCCCGTTTACAATGAAGACAGCGTAAAAACTTGCGCGCGCATCGAGGCGATCTACCGCTCCATCGAGGCCACTGGCCAGCTCGATTCGTTTGATTTTTTTATCCTCAGCGACACTCGGGATCTCGATCTCTGGGTGCTGGAAGAAACCTCGTGGACAAACCTTTGCCGCCGCCTTGATGCGTTTGGCCGCATCTACTACCGCCGCCGTAAAACCAATGAAAATCGCAAGGCAGGAAACATCGGCGACTTTGTGAGAACATGGGGCGGCCGCTATGAATCCATGCTGGTGCTGGATGCAGATAGCCTGATGGATGGCGCTGATATTTTGAAAATGACGCGTGTGATGGAGGCATATCCCCGCCTCGGCATTCTACAAACCCCGCCCAAGCTGATCCGTGGATCATCATTTTTCACTCGCTTGCAACAATTTGCGATGAGCCTCTACGGCCCACTCTTCATTCGCGGGCTAAACTACTGGCAGCTCGATGGTGGCAGTTATTGGGGCCACAATGCGCTCATCCGGCTCAAGCCATTTTCCGAGTATTGTGAGCTGCCCGCGCTCCCCGGTCGCGAGCCATTTGGCGGGCGTATCCTCAGCCACGACTTCGTAGAGGCCGCGCTGATGGTGACAAAAGGTTGGGAAGTCTGGCTAGCATGGGACATCGAGGGCACCTACGAAGAAGCGCCGCCCACCTTGGTAGATCACCTCATCCGCGATCGCCGCTGGTGCCAAGGAAACCTTCAGCACATGTGGCTAATCTTTGCGAGGAAGCTGCCATTTTCCGTGAGGATGCACTTGTTCATGGGCATCATGGCCTACCTCGGTAGCCCGATTTGGTTTCTCTTCCTCGCCCTCGGCACGTGGGTGGCGTGGGATCGCCATGATAGCCAACTCAGCCAACTGCCATTCGAAACCTACGTCGATCGCTGGTTTGGCATCAATGGCCAGCAGCAGACCATCATTCTCACCATAGGGATTTTCGCCCTGCTTTTCATGCCGAAGATTCTCGCGGTGCTCGGTGGGATTTTTTCTTCAAAGACGCGGCGTTCATTCGGCGGTGCGCTGCGCATTTTGATTGGCGCATTTTTAGAAACACTCGTTTCAATGTTGCTCGCACCTTCCATCATGGTTTCCCACACGATGATGGTGCTGAGCATCATCTGGGGAAAAACCGTGGGCTGGGGAAATCAAAACCGCGAAACTGACGGCACATCCTGGGGTGATGCATTTCGCTTCCACGCCATTCCCACAATTGTCGGCATTATGTGGACCATCATTGCTTGGAACATCAGTCCGGCCTTCATTGCTTGGATGTCGCCTATTCTGTTGGGTCTTGTTTTGTCAGCTCCTGTGTCCGTGATCACCAGCCGCACTCGCTATGGGCGGGGCCTTGCGCGACACAAAATTTTAGCGACTCCAGATGAGCTTTCTCTGCCTGCCATCATTCAGCTCGCAGATCGTGCCACTGCCGCGGTTGATCCTGCGCTTGATGCTGCGCAGGAAGGCCGCCGAGGTGTCATCGCTGCTGTGGTGGATCCGTATGTGAATGGGATGCATGTCTCGCTGCTCGAGCACTCGGATCTCAATGAAACTCAAGAAGCGCTCGCCGAGCGATGCCTCACAGAAGGGCCTAGCGGACTTTCTAAAAACGAAATGTCTGAGCTTCTATACCTCGCACCTGCCATGCTGATGATGCACCGCGCCGTGTGGCTGCGCTCCGCAGAAACGATGCACACCGTCTGGTCTGGCGCGCTTGAAAGCTACCGCCGCCGCCTTGACCAACCTGCAAACTGAGTTTTTACTCCTCCCATGCTGGAAATTAACCCACCTCTTGCCGATCTCGTAATGGATGCCACTAGTGGCCTCCTCGAGCGTCTCCAAAGCGTGGCTACCATCGCCGCTGCAGCACCCGGCCGAGTCAATCTCATCGGCGAGCATATCGACTACTGCGATGGCTTCGTGATGCCATTTGCGATTGAGCGCTATATTGTCATCGTCGGTTGTGCCAATGGCACAAATCACGCGCGTATTTCATCTGCCATCAGCCCTGAAATCGTCACGTTGGATGTGATTGTCCCGCAAGAAGTAGCCAAACCCGTTTGGGTGAACTATCTGCGCGGAGTCATTCGTGGCTTTCAAGATCGCGGCCATCATATCCCGGGCTTTGATGCGTTCATTCTCTCCTCCGTCCCCCAAGGTGGCGGCCTCTCATCTTCTGCAGCACTTGAGTGTGCCACCGCCACTTTTCTCGAAGGGCTGCTCGATACCGTGCTAGAAACCCGTGAAAAAGCACTGCTTTGCCAAAAAGCCGAACATGACTTCGCCCACGTCCCCTGCGGGATCATGGATCAATTCGCCTCGGCATTTGGGAAAACTAATCGCCTCGTGCTCATTGATTGCCTCACCGGGGAACCCGAGCTACTCCCTTTTGAAAACCCAGATTTCACCGTCTTAGTAGCGAACACAATGGTCCATCACGAGCTCTCAGACGGTGGCTATGCCCTCCGCCGTAAACAGACCGTAGATGGACTTGCTCTGCTTGGGAAAAAATCATGGCGGGATGTCACCCTCGCAGATTTAGCCTCTAATTGGGACCGTCTCGGCGATCCCATCAACCGCAGATTAAGGCACGTCGTCAGTGAAATTGCACGCACCATGGATGCAGCCTCCGCTCTGCTTCACAATAATTTCGAAGCCCTCGGCCCATTGATGGCTACCAGCCATGATTCACTGCGCAATGATTTCGAGGTCTCGTGCAAGGAGTTGGATCTAATGGTGGAAATCGCCCGTGAAATTGGCCGTTGCGGCGGAGTCATCGGCTCACGCATGACGGGCGGTGGATTTGGTGGTTCTACCGTCACGCTTTGTGAATCGAGAAAGATCGAGGAAATTTCGGCAAAACTCGCGGCAAAATATGTAGCCGCCACTGGCATCACTCCGCAGCTTTTTGCGTCGCGCCCATCACAAGGTGCCCACCTCATCAATCTTTGATTCGCGCATCAGTATGCAAACCCGATCGCAAAGTGAAATGCCCCGGTGGGCTCAGCTTCATCTTTTGTTAGATTATAACCATACTCAAATCTCACAGGGCCGATTGGTAGTTCTAAACGCATCCCAAGGCCCACCGCGAGTTCTATATCTGTGGAAGCTATAGTATCATAAGTGCTAGAAAGAGCTCCTGCATCAATGAAGGCGACTGCCGCCACTGAGCTTGTTAGATTTCGAATCAATTCCACATTCGTATTCCACATCCCCTCGCCTCCCGTCGCGAAGCCGCTATCAGAGATGGGGCCGAGTTCTCGCTCAGGATAGCTTCTTACACTCCGCGCTCCACCGTTGAAAAGGCGTAGATCAATGGGTAACTCCGAAGCACCACCCGAGGGAATGATCACTCCGATTTCCCCGCCGATCCCTAGCCGCAATTTTGAATTGATTTCATGGTACCAGCCACCTTCTAAGCCAAAGCTCGTGTATGGAGTGGATAAATCACCGATGGCGGCTCCGACTTCTAGTGGCGCAGCCAGATGCCAGCCTTTTTTAGGTAAAACTTTGCTGTCTCTATAGTCTAATGTTTGCGTCCAGCGCAGCTTCGGATTCCCATATACGGCTTCTCCCAAGTCCTCCTGTATCAGCCCATTGCTACTAGTATTTACGAAAGAATAGCCTGCTAATAGTTCCGAAGAATAATGATCTCCTAGCAGCCACGTAACCCGTCCTTCCAAGCCTGCGTCTAGTGAATCATAACCTTCTCGAAAACGAGAAACTGCATACAGCCGCGCCGTGCCCGCCACATCAGTCCCGAACAACCAAGGGTCCGTGAGACGCACTTCTCCGAGGACACCACGTGCGCTTACTTCTAACCCAGAACTAAAACCCACCAGCTCACCATATAGATTCCGGTCTGTGTAAGACACTCGCCCAATGGGACCTTGGTAGGAACCCGCGCCCAGCGAAAAACTAACTTCTTTGGCCGGGGCTTCTTCAAAATGTAGCGTCGCGTTGATCCGTTTTTCCCCCACTTCCTCAGTATTCACGCGTGCTGAGGAGAAGGCACCACTTGAGAGAAAGCCGCGTAGAATTTTACTCATCGCCGCTTCGTCATACCATGTTCCTTCCAGCTTTTCTACCCGCCGTAGAATCCGCTTCGGATTGGTCACGGCAAGCCCCTGAATTAGCACGTTTTGCAGTCTTACGCGCTTGCCAAGGTCAATGGAAAACTCAGGAATGAAAGTGGAATCCGTGAGCGTGCGACTCATCGTGATCTTCGCATTCGGATAGCCCCGGCTGGTGAAGGATTGCTCTACAGCGAGGCGCATGGCATTCAGATTTCCCGTCCGCGCGACTTTCCCTATGAATGGCTGGGCAGAAATCGCAGTGCGTTTTACCCCTCGCCCATCAGGACTGAAGACCTTGATGGGCGCAATGCGGAATTCAGGCCCTTTGATCACTTTGATTTGCAGGTCCACATCGCCAGTAGTCTTATCAATTTTCCGCCTCCCCTCCATTACCGCTGCATTCCAGTAGCCTGTCGCTTGCAATTCTTGTTTGATCAGCGCGAGTCCCTTTCCCATATCTTCTTCACGAAATGGGGATGCCCCAGAACCAAATGAACGGCCTTTCTCGGATGGCACTCGGTAGAGCTTTGCGAGCTTGATGTCAGTCGTGCTGCTACCATCGTCCACGCTCACATCTCGCAATTGGAGCCGCCCATTTTCTTTAACATTGAGCACAATTTGATTATTACTTGCGATTTTCCAACTTACCTCTGCCGCTGCGTATCCTTCTTTTTGCATCAGCTTTCTAAGCAAAAATGCAGCGTCATCCGCACGCGATGGCGATGCTGATTTACTATTCACATGGGCTAGGCGATCTCCCATGAGGTCGAGAAGCTGTGCCTCACTTTTCGTCCGAGAACCTATAATTTTAATCGTAGTTTCACCCATCAGAGTTATTGCTGATAGATATAGTAGAGAACTGGTGAGTAGCGTCTTCATCAGCGGAAAGAAAGTCTCCAAATCACCATGGCACGGGAATCTCCCTCCTCATCAAGCCCGGCTGCCACATACCAGCGGTCCGTAAGTGCAATGGTAGCCGTAGAAAATGAGGCATCCGAGTATGGGTCTGCTTCCGCAAGGCTGAAATCTACCCGATCTAACAAGCCCACTAATGGCCGGAGCTGTTTTCCAAAAACAAACCGGCCGCGCCGGAGTTCCTCAGCGAGAAGCTGGATCGCCCGAGATGATGCCACTTGCGGATCCTCCAAGCCACTGGTGGTGGTGCCAGTGGCTAGCAACGTCATGATTTCATTATCTGGCAGTGGAGGATTCGAAGTTAGCACAAGCTGCGGGCTAGAGAGCTTTCCATGGGCATAGACCGTTACCCGATATGGCCTTGGCTCTGCAAACCCGCGGATTTCTAGGATGGGATCTAAGCCGCTACCCGGTGTAAAGGTGATTTTCCCCGCTGGGATGGTAAGCGTGGAGAATGGCAGACTTGCTTTAAAATCCGTCAAGATCAACTGCCCGTCTGGCAGGGGAGTTCCCAATGTGCCGCCCACTTTTACACTGCCATTCACTTCGCCGCGCGCGAGATTCCCCCGGATGAGAAACGGATCTTGCATTCGCACCGTGACGTTGAGGCCCCAATTACGAAATGGCTCTGGCAAGAGTGAGCCTTGTTGTTTGTTCACATCGATTTTTGGCAGGGCTGCAGCACTCGGCGCATTGAAAGGAGCACCGATAGGCAGCAGCTCGATTTCCCTATAGAAAACACTATCAACTACGCCTCCCGTACCACTGACCACTGCGGTTTCAAATTGCCCTCGTAAGCTAAGATCAAAATTTGAGCGGAGGACCAATAGATCATTCCTAAGCAGCGGAAGATGATCTCCTCGCACTTTGAAATCGAGGTCACCCGGTTTTCCACCGCTGATTGCCAGCGAGCCTGCGGCATTGATTGTGCCGCCAGCCATCATCGCCTTTAGGTTTTTTAAAGTCACCCTATCAAGTAGCAGCCCTACCGCTCCATTGATGCTTTCTACTGCAGGAAAGCGCTCGTTTTTGAATTGGAAAGATCCTCCGGCGAGATTGATTTCCCCTCTCATGTCAGGTTTTTTGATATTTCCAGCCACCACCACATTTCCCGTGAGTGAGCCCGAGATCTTCTGCGCATCTGGCACGAGACTGGTAAACCGTGAAAGATCTAAGCGCGGCAAATCCAAGCGCACTTTCACTGGCTCTTCCAGAAATAATGCTGGCTTTTCCGCCCACTCGGATGGGCGAAAGGGCATCGCAGCCTTCAACTCTGCCGGTGGGAAATCCGCTGCGGTAGCCGTAGCGGTGACAACAAGATTGTTATCACGGCCAATGATCGTCACTTTCAGATCAGCGGGTGGTAGATTGGGCTGCGCGGGTGAGCGTAGATCCTTTGCCTCAAAGAGCGCGTCGATTTCTGGGGCGGCATAAGTTCCTTTGAGTGAAAAATTGAGCTGGCCCGTGGATCGCGGATCGAGCTTTTCTGCGGCGGGCACCCATTCCTTGATGAGACCCAGTGAAAGGATTTCTGAGCGGATCGAAACATTCAGTGAGCGGGTGTCTCGGGAAAGCATTTCTCGCCATTTTGAGAAATCCTTGGGCATCGGTAAATTCGCAGTGCCCTCGGCGATTTGCTTGTCACCATCAGTCCATGCGAAGCGCTTGAGCACGAGAGTCTCATCCAACAATTCCGCCTCCATGGCCACCACTTGCTCATTCATTTGCACGCGCACTCCGCTTGCTTCCACTGTGCCTGGCCATTCATAGCTCACCGCGCCGATTCCTGAGATCAAAGGGGCTGCCTCCCCTGCCCATTCGCCCTTCGTCAGCGTGAGTGAACCACGATGCTGGGCAGGTGAAATTTCTCCACTTCCCGTCCAAGAGCCATCAATTCTACCCGCTCCTGCTAGCTTGATCTTAGCAATTTCCAGCCACGGCGCGATTCTCTCAGTGCTAAAATCCGCAAACTCGATGGCCGCT
>JAYULG010000355.1:0-8578 GCA_043763755.1 Akkermansiaceae bacterium
TCTTACATGATGCCAGAATAGCCGCTTGAAATTTCAGCCCTCCACGGATGGCGCGAGCACTACCACTCTTTCCACGCCGCGCTTGGTGAATTCTTCCCAGTAGCGCTTTTCCCATGCAGATGTGCGGGCCCGGCGGTCCTCCTCGCTCAATTTTTCCCATTCCGCAAAGCCAATGGCCCGGGCGAGATCCCGATCCGCCATCCGCACCGCCAGCTCATCCCAGAAGCTTTCGTTGCGAAATTCATCATAACACTCGTGGTAAAATAGCAGCTCCTCCTTTTCCTGCTTCACGCGGAAGCGCTGAGTCTCCTCATCAAACTCGATCCAGTCCCCCAATCCTGAGTGGCTGGCCTTCTCTAAAATCTTACTTTCTAGATTTTCAAATGCTGAGACCTGATCATTTGCCGATTCCTTCTGGTTCCATGATGCCACATTAGCCGCCAAACTAACCATCTCCACCAATGTGGCGAGTTCTTGATCTGATAAGCGCAAATGCATCCGTGCCTGGGAACAAACCACCGCCACGCAGCACCCGCAAGCCAACAAGCCAGATGAGTGAAATTTCCCTCATCTCTTGCATTGCCCTCCGCAATGGATTGGCTATCTAAACACCTGATGAAATTCTTCTACCCCATTGCGTGTTTGACCATCGGACTGAATCTGGCCTCCTGCGTCCAGACCTCCACCGTTTCAAACGGACCTACTGCTGCCGCTCCACTTACGATGGCGTCCTTTCCCCGCGTGATAAGCGGCGGCTGGCGCTGCACGACAACCGCTCCAACAGCCAGCCTGAGTGGCCTCCCTTCCGTGCGCTACAGGAGCATCACAAATCCGAAAGACTCCTTGGAAATCATAAACGAGGGAGACAAACCGAATTGGATTAAAACGGACGAACCTGAGTTTCTAACCATCATGGGCCAGAACGTCCCAAGCTACGGCTCTGGGAATGAAGTCGTGGCGATCGCTACCCAGCCATTGTTGCTCACGCCGCCGGGCGGAAAGACATCCTATTACACCTTTGAGTTCACGGGTGATCATATCTACAGAACCCGGAAAATCCCGCAATTCGGTTGGTGAAATAGGCAATCCCTGCCCGAGGCAATTTCATTCTTGGGGCTTTTAAAATTGAATCGATGAATTTACGGTCATTCAGCCGATGACACGCCGCGCCATTTTTTTATTTCTCCTCATCTGCACATGCTTGATGGGGCAGACTGCGCCTGAGGCTGTAGCCCCACCCGTGGTAGAGCAGGCACCCGCTCCGGACGATGGCATACGCGTTTCCGTTTTAGGCTACCACGATTTTTCTGAGAGCGCACCTGAGACAGCCATGCGCATCCGCACCTCCAAGTTCCGTAAACAAATGGAAGCGCTCCGCCAGCTCGGCATCACCGTGATATCAATAGAAGACTTCCAAGCATGGAAAAAGGGTACAAAGATTATTCCACAAAAATCCGTCCTCATCACTTTGGACGATGGTTGGAAATCCGTTTACACCGATGCTTTTCCCATCCTCAAGGAATACAGATACCCCTTCACCATCTATCTATATAAAAACTACATCGACGGTGGCGGCAAAGCACTTACCACCCCGATGATCAAGGAAATGGTGGCAAATGGCGCCTCGCTTGGCAGCCATTCCGTCACCCACCCATATCCGGTCACGGTTAAAAATTACCGTAGAAAAGGCCCCAATGAATATGATGCCTACCTGCGCAAGGAAATGGGTGAATCCAAGCGCTTTCTCGAAGCAAAATTTAACTCTAAAATCGGCACCTACGCCTACCCCGGTGGATTCCACACGGAGGAAATGTTTAAAATCGGGGCAGAATTTGGCTACCTGCACCTCTTCACCGTGCTTCCTGGCAAGGTAAAGCGCGATACGTTAGATAACACTTTACCCCGCTATATCATCCTCGGGAACTATGATAAGATCTTTGAATTTGCGACGACTTTCCCCGAAGGTCAAAACACAATCGCTGTTGATGGGCGTGTTCCCGGCCTCGTGCAAACGACGGCTCATCCGGTAGCCCCAGAACCCGGCGCCATCATCAATTCACGCCTACCAGAAATCTCGGTGAATCTCGCACAAGTCGAAAATCTAGACCCGGCTTCACTCGTCATGAAAATTGCCGGCTTCGGCGAGGTCCCAGCCATTTTCACGCCCGAGACTAAAAAATTCGCTTGGCTCGTGAATCGCCGCCTCCGCCATCCCACCTGCGATGTCTCAGTCTCATGGAAGGACCTCGCTGGCAAATCACCCGAAGTCCCGCTCCGCTGGTCCTTCCAAATCGACCGCGCCTCCGCATACCTCCCAGATGGCGAATAGACATTGCTCTAAAGTTTAACTGTAGAAATCTATATCATGTTTTCCTCTCTCTCAGACAGCCTCGATAAAACTTTCCGCAACCTCCGTGGCGTGGGCCGCATTTCGGAGAAAAATATCACGGATGCACTCCGCGATATTCGCATCGCTCTGTTAGAGGCCGATGTGGAATTCGGCATCGCCAAAGATTTCATCGCCAGGGTGAAGGAAAAAGCCATGGGCGAAGATGTGCTCAAATCCATCAAGCCCGGCGAGCAGATCGTCAAAATCTTCCACGATGAGCTCGAAGCCCTTCTAGGCGGTGATCAAGCGCCTCTCGACCTGAATCCGCCAGCCCGCATCCTCATCTGCGGCCTCAATGGCGCGGGCAAAACGACCACCTCTGCCAAGCTTGCGAATCGCCTCAAAAAAGAAGGCCGCCGCCCGCTTCTCATCGCTTGTGACCTTTATCGTCCCGCTGCCATTGATCAGCTTGCCACTCTCGCCAGACAAATCGATGTCCCCTGCTACACCCCAGATGCCAGCGAGACGGATGTGGTAAAAGTCGCCAAAGACGCACTCGTCTGGGCCGAGAAACAACAAGGCACCGTCCTGATTTTCGATACTGCGGGCCGCCAAGAAATCGATGAGCGGCTCATCGCAGAACTCAAGCGCCTCCACGCCTTCGTCAATCCCAAGGAGACACTCTTGGTCGCAGATTCTGCCACTGGCCAGCAAGCGGTATCTGTAGCCCAGCACTTCGACAACGCAGTAGGCATCACTGGCATCATCCTCACCAAGCTGGATGGCGATGCACGCGGCGGCGCTGCACTCTCGATGCGTGCCGTCACTGGCAAGCCCATCAAATATGCGGGTGAGGGCGAAAAGTTAGATCAGCTTTTCGAGTTTCACCCCAGCCGTATGGCAGACCGCATCCTCGGCATGGGTGACATCGTCGGCATGGTCGAACAAGTCGCCGGGAAAGTGAACGAGGAAGATGCCATGCGCTCCATGAAGCGCATGCAAGCGGGTAAATTCGACTTCACGGATTTTCTTGATCAGATGAAAATGATCCAAAACCTCGGCCCGCTCGAGGGCTTGCTGGGGATGATGCCCGGCTTCAGTAAAATCAAAAAGCAACTGCCGGCAGGTGCCTTCGATACGAAAAAAATTAAACGCACAGAAGCCATCGTGCTCTCGATGACGCTCGTGGAGCGGCAGCGCCCCGAGATCATCAAAGGCTCACGCCGCCAGCGCATCGCCGCAGGCTCCGGCACGAACCTGATGGAGGTAAATCAGCTCATCAAACAATTCGGCGAGATGCGGAAGATGATGAAGTCCCCCACTAAAATGAGCGCCATGATGAAGCAGATGGGTGGTGCCGGCGGCATGAAAGACATGATGAAAGGCCTAGGCGGCGGCAAGTTCCCATTCTGAACATTTTGCGCCTATATTTACGATGCATAAGTATCGAGGAATTTTCGTAGAAACTTTCTAGATCAACGATTGCAAGATATATATTATGATGCATAATCCGTGCATCAATGGCCCGTCCTACGCAAGTAACCCGCGAAAGACTCCCCCGCTCATTTGTGCGCGCGGGCCGATCTCTGCGACGGAATTGGCAGCACTCCTGAGGGTAAATCGCACGACTATCGCCCGCACGCTGCCGGATTTTGGGGATGAATTGGTGACTCTTGGAGCGACCCGCAGCACGCGCTACGTGCTGCGCCGGGGCATCCGCAACAGCGGGAGCCGCTGGCCACTCTACCGCATAGATGCAGAAGTCAGAGCCGCAGAGTGGGCAGAACTCGAGGCACTGCACGAGCGATCGTGGCGAGTGAACTGGGAAGGAACTGCGCCTGAGTGGGCCGGACTTTTTACGGAACCAAACGGGCTGTGGAGTGGATTCCCATTTTTTCTGGGCGATGTCAGGCCGCAGGGATTTCTTGGCCGCGCCATTGCTAGTCAAATTTCCAGAACTTTACGACTTCCGGAAGATCCGAGATTTTGGAGTGACGAGGATGTGCTCATTTATCATGAGGCTGCGGGTGAAGATCTGCCGGGGAATGGGGTTCTCGGTGATGTGTGCCTGCGCCGGGCCTTGGCGAGATCCGCAGATTTGCCGGGAGCGGATGTGATTTCCCAAGCGGAGCGGGAGACGTTTTATCCGCAACGGGCACTAGAAATCGCGCAGAGCATGCCCGGCTCGTCAGCGGGTGGCGAGCAACCGAAATTTCTCACCACAGTGAGAAATGAAGCGGCTGAATATCAAGCGGTGCTCGTCAAGTTTTCCGCACCGATGGATCAGGCGACAGGCCAGCGCTGGGCAGACCTGCTTTTGTGCGAGTATCACGCCCACCAAGTCCTCGCGGAGGTGGGCCTCGCAACTCCCGGCGCGCACCTCCTTGATGCAGGTGGGCGGCGTTTTTTTGAAGTGCCGCGCTTCGATAGAAACGGGCCTAGCGGCCGACGCGGGGTGGTCTCGCTTGAAGCACTGGCCTCGTCATTGCTCGGTGCCCTATCGCGGAACTGGCTCGAAGCGACAGCGCAGCTCCATCAGCGTGGCCTGATCGACGATGGCTCACTCTCCACGATTCAGCGTTTGTATGCCTTCGGGGAGTTGATCGGAAACACAGACATGCATTACGGCAACCTCGCGTTTTTTCTCGATGACGCGCTGCCATTCCGGGTCGCGCCCGCTTATGACATGCTCGCCATGCTATGGGCGCCGGGCAATCAGGGTGAATTAATCGCACGCCAGTTCGTACCCGCACCGCCACTGCCAGCGATGATCGAGCCGTGGCGAGAAGCTGCAAGCTGGGCGGAAAATTTCTGGGATCGCGTCTCGGGGGACCCGCGACTTTCGCCCGAATTTACCCTGCTCGCGCGCGAGGGAAGCGCGATGGTGCGGCAGTTGCGCAGGCACGTCCGTTGAGCGAAAACTGATCGGTTCACTGGCACTTCGCTTGCACCGCCTGATCCCCCAGATCGCAAGTGATGGCATTCGTGCTGGTGTCAGGTAAATTTTGCAACTACGCCCTGTGGAGCTGTTTTTTCACCCGATGCCCGCGCCCGAATCCGTCATTGCACTTTGCGAAATCTTCGCTGCCCATCGCGAACATTTCCGCTCGGGAAATTACAACGAGTTTCAGCTCCGCAAGCAGTTTCTTGATCCGTTTTTTGAGGCGCTGGGCTGGGACATGGCAAATTCGCAGGGCCTTGCGCCTCAATACCGCGATGTCATCCACGAGGATGCCATCAAGATCGGGCCACACATAAAGGCCCCGGACTATGCCTTCACCCTGCACGGCCAACGGAAATTTTTCGTCGAGGCGAAGAAGCCTTCCGTCAATATCAAAGGAGATCTTGCCCCTGCCTACCAGCTCCGGCGCTATGCATGGTCGGCCAAGTTGCCGCTCTCCATCCTTTCGGACTTTGAGGAATTCGCGATCTATGACACTCGGATCAAGCCCGCACCCGGCGATCCTTCATCGAAGGCCCGCGTCTTTTACTGCACTTACGATCAATACGCCGACAAGTGGGCCGAAATCGCCGCCATCTTTTCCCGCGATGCCATCCTCAAAGGCTCATTCGATAAATACGCAGACTCGGCAAAAAAGAAAAAAGGCACGACCGCGGTGGACACCGCCTTCCTCGAGGAAATCGAACGCTGGCGCGAACTTCTCGCCCGCAACTTCGCGCTGCGCAATCCTTCACTGACCGTCCGCGACCTTAACTTCGCCGTTCAGAAAACCATCGACCGTCTCGTCTTTCTCCGCATCTGCGAAGACCGCGGCACCGAGGATTACGGGCGGCTCCGAATCGTAGCCAATGGCACCCAGACTTATCTACGCCTGCTGGAACTCTTCCGCGCCGCCGATGCCCGCTACAATTCCGGCCTTTTTCACTTCTCTAAGGAAAGAAACCAAGCTGAGGAACCGGATACGCTCACGCCGCATCTCGCGCTGGATGACAAGACCCTTAAGCACATCACCGCCCACCTCTATTACCCGGAAAGCCCTTACGAATTCTCCGTCCTCCCCGCAGATATCCTCGGCTCCGTCTATGAACGCTTTCTTGGCAAAACCATCCGCCTCACTGAAGGACATCAGGCAAAAATCGAGGAGAAACCCGAGGTCCGCAAAGCCGGTGGCGTTTATTACACACCTTCCTACATCGTCGATTACATCGTCCAAAACACGCTCGGGAAACTCCTCACGCCGAATGCGGAAAAACCCATCGCACTGGCCGAAGCCGCCAAACTCAAAGTCGTCGATCCTGCATGCGGATCTGGCTCCTTCTTGATCGTCGCCTATCAATATTTGCTGGACTGGCATCGCGACCGTTATGCCGAAAACCCAGACAAATGGCGCAAAGGAAAAACTGCCACCCTCTACCTGGCCAAGGGTGGTGAATGGCGGCTCACCACTGCCGAGAAAAAACGCATCCTTCTCAATAACATCCACGGCGTGGATATCGATGCCGCAGCCGTAGAAGTCACCAAACTTTCTCTCCTGCTCAAAGTCCTTGAGGGCGAAACCGTCGAGATCGCCCAACGCGACTTCATCAAAGAGCGCGAGCGTATCTTGCCAGACCTCGCCAACAATATTAAATGCGGCAACTCGCTCATCGGCCCGGATTTCTACGATCAACCCGAGATGGACCTGCTCGACGACGATGCGCGATACCGCGTGAATGTTTTCGATTGGAATGGTAAACACGGTTTTCCTGCAATCATGAAATCTGGTGGGTTCGATGCTGTGCTTGGAAATCCACCATATATCCGCATTCAGACAATGCGCGATACCCAACCAGAAGCCGTTGATTATTTCGGTCGCAGTTATGCCAGCACCGCGAAAGGAAATTACGATATCTACGTCATGTTTGTTGAACGGGCACTTGGTCTTCTCAACAAAGCCGGAAAAGTAGGCTACATCGTTCCAAACAAATTTTTTAGTGCTGAATATGGATTGCCGCTGCGCACCCTTCTAAGTAACGGAAAGCACCTCAAACACATCGTTCATTTTGGCGACCAGCAAGTTTTCGCAAGCGCTACCATCTACACGTGTCTGCTTTTCCTAACAAAAGCAGCTTCGAGAAGTTGTCGTTTTATACAAGTCGATGATCTTCACAAATGGATACAAAACGGCAAAGGGCAACGTGGTGAAGTCTTGGCGGAAGATATCAACGGCATTGCTTGGAATGTCTACGTCGGTCCAGCAGCACCCGTTATGAAGCGCTTACTTTTACAGCCGAAAAGGCTTAAGGATATTGCACATTTGTTTGTTGGACTACAGACCGATTCCGATGACGTTTTTATTCTCAACGAGGTTTCCCGAAACAAGCAACAAATCGAATGTGAGTCAGCCGCCACGGGTGAAACGCATTCCTTTGAAGCATCTCACCTAAAGCCATTTCTCAAAGGATCTCTCGATATCCGACGCTATGGATTTTCTGCTGCTTCCAAGTGGCTTATTTTTCCCTATCAGAATGAACACGGCCGCTCGTCACTCATTCCAAGTATAGACTATACTAACAAATTCCCGCTGACTTGGAAATATCTTGAAGCGAACCGCACCCGCCTTGCCAAGAGAGCAAAAGGTGCGCTAGGCCCGAACTGGCATGGCTATGTATACAAAAAGAATCATCTGCGTTTTCAACAGCCTAAGATTCTCGCACCAGCCATCGCGACGGGTGCTTGTTTTGCGTGGGACGCGGTGGGCGATTACTATTTCGTGGGAAGCGGTGGCGGCGGCGGCGGTGGGTATGGCATCTTACTCGACCCCGAACTTGGGTGGTCCCCATTGTTCCTGTTAGGTATACTTAACTCGCGATTGACTACCTTTTTTCTGAAGAAAACCAGTAGTGCTTTTCGTGGTGGTTACATCGCTTTAAACCGTCAATACATTGAGGGCATTCCACTGCCAAGTGCGCTAAGCAAGGTAGGCAACCACGATCGCATGGTTTCCCTTGTGGAAAAGATGCTCGCCCTTGTGCCCCGGCGCCGCGATGAGGGAAACCCGCAGGCCGCTGCTCAACTTGACGCTCAAATTTCCGCCACGGACCGCCAGATTGACCGCCTTGTCTATGAACTTTACAGCCTGACGGAAGAGGAGATTGCGCTGGTAGAAGGCGCATGATTCATCGCCTTATCATCCAAGTGAATATCGAAAATCAATCCATCCCTAGCGCGCCAAGAATCGAGGTGGTGGTGGACATTTGCGAACTGCCGCCCAAGCCAGATCTTGGAAGCTTGCGTGTTGCGGCAGG
>JAYULG010000356.1:0-8552 GCA_043763755.1 Akkermansiaceae bacterium
TTGAGGCGGCGTGGATGAGACGGAACCACCTGGAGAGGTGAGAGTGACTCGATAGCGCACAGAGGAGTTGTTATTCGGCAAAGTGCCGTTTTCAAACTCTTGCAAATTCAAACTGCCATCAGCATCGAAGTCGCCTGTGGCACTCTGATTGAGATTTCCAAAGTAAAGTAACTCCCATGGATCGATTAATCCATCATTGTCTTCATCTTCCGTGGAAAGGCTAGAACCTTTCATCGTGATAGTAGAACTAATAGGACTGCCCGTGGTATTAGAGAGTAGTAGAAAGTAGTCACGATTTGGGACGAACGGCCAAGTGCTAGATAATACCTCGTTGAAGGTAAAACTTACCGGGAAAGGGCTGGTATTTTGACGATGTGCGGTTGTGGTAACCAGAGTGTATGGTAGTGATCCTTGCTCTAGTTTTAGAAATAGTCCTTGGGCGGATTGTAAGCAGTCAAACTTGAGGCGCGTGGCATCTGGGGCAGTGGCGATTCTCACTAGCCTGCTGCTGTTTGCTGGAACTGTGATTTGAGTGATACCTGTATTGTAAACTGCCTCGGCATCCACTTGCACCAAGGTGTTCGATACCGCAGATGCTACTTCGATGGAGCCGCCTGCACTGTTACCATAAAGGCCGAGGAAATACGTCGATCCCGGACGCAACGGCGGAGTCGGAAAGGCAAGGCTTCCCGGATTGAGCGCCCTTGTAAACACGGCAGCAGGAGCGCGGTTTTTTGCATCGGAACTCCAATCATTGAAGGTGACTCCAAGTGACGTTTGCGGAGCGAAGGAAAAGGGCGGCAGGGTGTCCCGAATGTATGCCACAGAGCTTCCACTCACGCGGGCGAAGAAGGGCCTCCACTCGGTGGGGATGCCTGTGCGAGGGATGGTGAAGCGGTAGTATCTCCAATCCAAGGCGGCGAGGTTTTGCGCGGTGAGCGGGCTGCTCGTCGTGAGTTCAAGATCCGTCACGACGCCAGAATGCACTTTCAGGCGGTAGCCGCTGCCTGTGCGCAGCCCCGCAAGAGGCTCGGATTTTACGGCGATGAACCAGCGGCCACTGGCTAGGCGATCCGGTGGCTTCGTGGCATTGCTCAATTCGGAAAAGTTTCCTGCCTCAGAGATTTCTGAAATCATCCGGTATTGAAAAAGCCGCGTGCCGCCTGTGCCTGTGGATGAGTGATCGATGGTTGGGATGCCGCCATTGCGAATATAGACGTTGGTGTTTCCGCCATATTGTTCGAGAGCGAGACGCATTAGGCCGAGATTATCCGGGCCCACATCCATGGCGAAAAACTCCCATGCATCTTGCGGCAGTTCGCGTTTGAGGCCCTGCCCATCTGGCTGCTCGGGATTGCTGTCTCCTACGAGTTGATTGAAGTTGGCAGGCAGCGTCCACGGGGCAGAGGTGAGCCGGACGGGTTCGCTGCGAATTATATAGTCCGTATTTCCGTTTCCCTCCACCTCGATATACCAATTGGTATCAAATGTTAAAAACGGTGGGACCACGAGTGCGGAGCGCCCAACCATCGTCACAGGAGCGGGCTTGCCGAAGTCTTCTGCGGATTGATACACGCGCACGTTTGGATTGCCTTGTTCTAAGGTGATCAACCACCCCAGCACGTTTTCACCAGCTACCACTCGGGGAACTGGGACTCGGTAGATAAACTTTTCATTATCTACCAAGGTTCTCGAATCCACATTTGAGAGGCCATTGTTTGCGTTGAGTTCTTGGGCGAAGTTAAGGGTCTTCGGTTGAATGACGCTGATCGATAGTACTGCGGAGGCTCGTGAATAACTTGAAGGCAGCGTTCCCCCGGCACGCACAGCAATTGTATAGATACCCGGCATAGGATTTCCCAAATTCACAATCGAGTTATCTTTTAATGGCGGCCCAGTCGTTTCACCTCCGAATACACCATAAGATTCACTTAGCCCTGGAGTAGGAATTCTTTCTCCACGCAAGACGGATAGGCTTGCTTCACCCGTGCGCTCCTTGAGCCGAATTTCCACATTATTGAGTCCACTTGGAATCTCGAACGTGAAGATTTTTGTTTCCGCAGCGCCCAAGGTGACTGGCTGTGATAATCCCACCTGCCCAACGGTGCCGAGTGAAGTTATATTAATAGGCCCCTCGTTTTTTAGAGTTCCTAAAACCTGGTCCACACCGAGAAGATTGGTGGCGAGGTTCGAGTTCTGGCCTTCACTTACTGCCATGATGAAATAGTCACCTTCGTCTAGGAAATCATTGCCTGGCTTCGGCAGGAGGGTGAAGCGCTCATCACCTGATTTCTGAATATGCACGCCGCCCTTCGCATCTGGGGAAAGGGTGTCATTGACTGGATCTGGCACGGAACCGTAGCGCACTCGCAATGTAAGATCGCCGAGCAGGGCTTTGAGCGAGACTGCCCAAGTGCGGGTGAGTGGCGGCACCGAGATGCGATGAATGCTTGGCATCCGAGGCGTTGCGATATCAATGGCGGCTTCCGCACCCACGGCGGTGAGGTCATTCACGGGTATGGAGTAGCCATCACCGATTGCAAAAGTTTTCAAGGTGAAGCTTCTCGCAGAAATCAATGGTGTGCCCCGGTTATCGATGCCGATAAAATAAGTGCCTGGCTGAAGCGGCTTCTCTCGGGATGCCATGAAAAATTGTTGAGAACGATCCCGGTCTAGGTTTCCGGCAAGTAATAGAGGATCGTTGCGTAACTTTGTGAAATCGTCTGGCTGGATCCACTGACTCCCCAGCGGCCAATCAATCATATCAGAGGTAACTACAGGCACACTGCCGCTGTTGCTAGCAGACAGCGCCCGCCGGATGATGATTCCCGGGCGGCCAGCGACTGGCCCGTCTAGACGCAGCCCCCATGCTTGCCAATTTGGCTCATCTGGGATCTCCACGCGATATTGCAGAAGCTCAGTAGTGGCACCGGATAGGCTGACGGTGAGGTTTGCACCATCAAAGGGCAGCGTAGGGATTTCGCTTGAGAGTAGCAAACGCGCTGAAACGAAGCCTTGAGAGTTGTTATAGGTTCCAACTGCGGAAGTTGACCTTACGATGAGCCTATAGTTTCCTGGCTCTATCTCCACAAAAATTCTGCCAGTTGTATCATCCGTCGTCGTCGTGGGTGCATTGAAGCCGCCGAAGTATCCATCGTTCCCTGGACCGGGGGGTGCTGGAAATCCGGGCACGGAAGGCTCGATCTTGATCAAGGAATAGTTTGCCGCACCTTGCATGCGGCTGATGCCCAAGCTAAGGCCGAATGGGGTAAGTCCTCCAGCCCGCTGTGGCACCACGAATTGGTAGGCGGCAAGCTCAGCAGGCCCCAGGTTGTAGGGCAGGCCTTGAGTGGTCGTTTCAGACAAAACGGGAAAACTTGTGATCGGCAGCGGGCCACGCGACCGCAAAGTCAGATTGCTGGGTTCTACACCCGTCTGTTCGGAGGTGGGGCCAGTGCCAAGGGACGTCACCGTAACGAAGTAGTCGCCCGCTTCGATGAAGCCATTGGAATTCGTGGGTAGAAGTGCCCAATAATCGCCCTTTAATAGAATTCTCACGCCAGCGCCGCCCTTGACGTTGGGGTCTCTTGCGACTTCATAGGTAGGGATTTTCCCCCGGCGGATGGCTAATGTGCCATCCCGGACTTTCGGTGGGGTATCTGAGTTGATAGATTCTTGCAGGTGTAAGCGCCAGCTCGTTTGCCCTATCGGCACAGTGATCTGGTAGAATTTGTTTTCCCGTGCTTGAAAATTATCAATCTGCTCGGGGTTTGGCGTGTTATCAAAATTCAACAACACAATGGGAATGTCCATTCCGGCACCTATACCTTCAGCCACGATGCTATAACTCATCGCAGGAGTATTCGGTAGTGAAACGGTATTTATAGATGAGTCTTTGGTGATGCCGATGATGTAGTTACCCGCATCCATCGGTGCATTGTAGGCTGCCATGAAATATCTTCCACCCACGGCGATTCCACCCGAGTCATTGGCGATGCCTGTGAGGTCCGCCCCCTGATACCATTGTTGATTGGCTAACCATGAGCTGCTATCCGAGTTTAAATTGGCAGTTGTAACAAAGTCTTTTGGAAGCTGTGTGCCTTTACGGATCACCATTCTTGGATTCCCGGATGTTACATTCTGCAGTCTGACACGGATTCCTTTGAGGTTTGCGTTGTTGGGAATGTTTAGCTCAAAGTAGCGCCAGCTTTCCGCAATTTGGTTTGTGACAGAAATCGTGCCGCTGTCATTTACTGGATCAATGATTGGGAAAGTATTAACAAGCCGTAGATTCAATGTCGCGGTGCCATCAAGGAGGTTTGTTCCCTCAGCCGTGGCACGCACCACCAGGGTGTAGATATCTGCTTCAGGCTCTTGAAGAGTTATGAAAACCGGGTGATTTGGTGCCGTCTGCCCGCCCGCCCAGCCGTATCCTGCGAGGCCGGAAGTGCTGGCTGGATAGGGCACAGGAGCGAGCGCGCCACGGGCTAAGGAAAGGCCGATGTTCCCCACACGATCAGTGAGATTTGCTTCAAGCACTCTCGTCCCAGAAGGCACGGAAAATTGATAGATTTGGGAATCGCCGCCTTTCAGAGTGATGGGTGTGGTCACAGTTGCAGACCCGGTGAGTGTGCCAAGATGGGTGATTTGCGGCGGACGGGTGGAGGTGAGAGTGCCAGATGCCTGATCCCCGCCCAAGGCCGCGAGTGTAGGAAGTAAGCCTTCACTGATGGTAGTGATATAATAAGTCCCGGGTTCTACGGATGTCGCGCCGTTTTCAGGAAGTATTATTAATGACTCTTTCCCCACTCGCTTCAGCCGCTTTCCTCCCGCGACGTTTGTAGCATTAGTAGATTCGCCGACGAATGAAGAGCTAGAGAAATCTGGAATGGAATTGCGGCGGACTTGCATCATCATCTCGCCGAGAGTGGGAGTTAAGTCTAACTGCCAACTCGGCACCACTGTGCCCACCGGAATAGTCACGCTGTAGATCTTGAATTCGCGCGGATTGAGCAGGCTGGTAGCGATGCTTCCTCCATCGAGGTTTACGGGAGTGATCGGAATACTCAGTCCCGTGCCGATTGCGCGACTGTGCAAGGTATAGGATGTCTTCTTGGGAAGGCCAGCGGGTGCGAAGGCATTGCCAGCAAGGATGCCAACGTAGTAAGTTCCAGCCACTAACGGTCGATTCGCACCTTTTGCGGCAAGAAATTGTTGCCCGTTCACCACACCACCTCCCGTGTTTACCATCAGACCGGTGAAATCTAAATCTTGGCTCCATGAAGCACCTGAGGGCCATCCAGATGATGTCGGGGTGACGGTAATACTGGACGGTGGCAGGCGGTCCCGCCGCACGGTAATCTTGGGTGTGGCGGTGCCCGAGACGTTTGTGAGATTGAGGTACCAGCCTTGAAGATTTGGGTCCTCTGGGACTACGATCCGGTAGTAGGTCCATGTGCTTTCAATCTGGTCTGCAATGTTCGTAACGCTTTCATTCAAGCTTAGAGACGCGGCAATGATATCATTGAGAGTCAGGGTAAATGCTCCGAGTGGGACCAGTGGATTGTAAACTCCTACATACCAAATATCTGCTTCGTGATCGACGCGTTGCAACACTCCAGTCGTGCTGCTGAAATCCGAGAATCTCACGTCTGAGAGTGAGGTGCTGCCGCCGGTGCGCCTTTTCCAGTTTCCCGGAATCTGTGCGCGGCGAATTGCTATTTCCGTGCCCGGTGGTGCTGCGGCTAGGTTCAATTGCCAGCCGAGTGTGCCGACTTGTGAGGCGAAGTCTGGAACCCGATAATACTTCCAGCCTACCCGCAGCGGCTGATCATTCACCACCGTATCTCGGTAGCCGATATCAAGGATCGTGGGCGGGCCGTTGATCAAGCCCGTCTCAAATGGCATACTTCCATAAACGGTGACAAACCATGTGCCATTGGTGAGTGCCGGGGCCACGATGCTGATGCTGTCGTTCACATTTCCCGGTGCTTCATTGACGGCATCATTCTCTGTCTCAGAAGGGACGGTTTCTTTTTTGATAGCGATGCTGGGATCTCCGCTGAGCCGATTTAGAGTTAAGTCCCAACTGATTTGCCCAGCGGGCACGTCCACCCGGAAAACTCGATAAGGCGAGGTGGTGCCACTCACTTGAAATGGAGTAACTGAATCATTGAATGCCATGGTTTCAATGTGCTGAATGCGCGAGTCTAGCGAGATCTCCGTGCCGGCCGTTCCCACCACACTAATGAAGTAAGTGTCTGATCCTTTCCCTAAGTATGGTGGAACCAGTAGCAAACTACCAAGCTGCCTGCGGTCTGCCAGTGGCGTCTGGCGGAAAAGGACGGGGACTTTCAATTTGCGAACTCCTATCTGCAAGTTACTCCCTGGCAGCGAGAGCGCCCATGCCGGCACGTTCAGTGGTAGGGTAGCTTTGTAAAACACCACTCCCTCTGGGGGCATAGTCTGCATGGCGACTCCACCGTTTTGTGAGGCTTCTCCGATAGTATAACTCCCATCGTTATTGTCATCCGTGAAGGGTAAGCTACCTAGATCTCGGATGAAGGGATCTCCCGTCGTTAAGGACCATGTATTATTTCCCCCTGTAGCTTCTACCAGAATGAACCAGCTTTCGCCTGGCCCGAAATCCGCAGCACTGAGCACGATGCCATCACTGCCAATCCCATCGGATTTAGTCACTCCCGCCTGCCCGATCACTGGCACGCTGCCTTTTTTTAAATATAAATTTGCCTCACCCGTAGTTACATTTAGCCGGGTTTTCCATACCTCTGCGGCGCGGGTATTGATACGATAATAATATAGGCCGGCTGCTGCCATGGGTTGATTTACAATGAGGGTCCCAGTGTCCGTTGTGCCGGGATCCCAGCTTAGATTGAGAGGGTTAGCCGAAGTTTGTGCGAAAGTCACCGCCGTCACACATAGCAGCATGAGGAGGCAGATGCACCACACTCGTGATGATGAGTGGCGATTGAGTTTTACCGCTGCGCTTCGCACAGACTTAGGGAGCAAGTTTTTCATAGGAGTTTTAGGCGATAATAGATTGTTGATTCTCTGTGAGAAAATGATGGGCGAGTAAAGCGAGTGATTTGAAACAGCTCCTCCACAATGCCTAAAAGGTGTTGGACCAACTCCAGAATGCTTGGTTTTCAATAAATGTTAAGCTTTATCTCGGAAATGATGAAATGAAGCTAAACCCATAGAAATCACCATTGGACTGATGGGCCGCTGATGTTCATTCTCTGGGCATGGCCAGCATCGGTGAGCGCACGTCCCTGAAAGTCCTTCATGAAAAATCCTTTGGCCTTTATCTGGATGGTGGGGATCTGGGCGAGGTGTTGCTCCCTCATCGTGAGGTGCCACGCAGCGCCATCATCGGTGGCGAGCTAGAAGTTTTCCTCTACACGGATTCAGAAGATCGCCCGGTAGCGACGCTCCAGATCCCCAAAATCTATCCCGGGTGCTTTGCCAAGCTCAAGTGCCTCGCTATCACGGATGTGGGTGCGTTCCTTGACTGGGGCTTACCGAAGGATCTGCTCGTGCCATTCCGCGAGCAAAAAATCCGCATGGAAGTGGGGAAACTTTACCTCGTTTACGCGCTGTTAGATGCTCAAACGGGACGCATCATCGCCACCACTCGGCTCGTCAGGCATCTTGATCAAGCACCCCATTCCTTTTTCCTTGGGCAGAAAGTGGAGCTGATCATTTTTGGGAAAACGGACCTAGGATACAAGGCGATCATCAATCACTCCCACACTGGCCTCATTTTCGCGAATGATGTTTTCCAACCGCTGCGGCCCGGTGAGGTGCTTGCGGGCTACATTGCCAGCATCCGCGACGATGGGAAAATTGATCTCACGCTCCACGCACAAGGGCGCGGAAAAGTGGATGACTTGGAGGGCCAGATCCTCAAAGAACTTGCGGCACGTGGTGGCTTCTTAGCACTCGGTGATCATAGTTCTGCGGATGAAATCAATCATGAGCTGGGCGTGAGCAAACGCACGTTCAAGCAGGCCACGGGCGCACTTTTTAGAAAGCAGAAGATCATGATCGAGAATGCAGGAATTCGGCTAGTATGAGTTCTTTTTGAGGGAGTGGTGGATTTCCCCAGATTTCTGCAGAGGGGATACCGTCCTCTTCTTCGATAAAAATCAAGATGAGCTCACCATTTTCGCTGCCGACGTATCCGGCATCGTGGATGTTGCAATGGCTGCGAGGGACGATGCTGCCTTTAGATGTTGTTTCTCAAACCAACGCTGCAACGAGTTTTACGTTCAAAATATGATTGTATAGCTGGTGCTTCTTCCACCACCGCTATTCTGAATGAGGATCCCAGCATCCATCAAGGAACGGATATCTCGCAGGGCAGTGTCTTCGGAACATTTGGCGAGCTTGGCGTATTTGGATGTGGTGAGGTTGCCTTTAAAACTATCGAGCAATCGATTAAGAACGATTTGCTGACGACTGTTCACTTTAGCAGCATTGGCAATTTCCCAGATTTTTGCTTTTTGAAGGATGCTGGAAAGCAAGGTATC
>JAYULG010000357.1:0-8551 GCA_043763755.1 Akkermansiaceae bacterium
CGACCATTGAATCCAATGTGCTCATCCTTGGTTAAATGGGGGCCAGTCTTCTGGCGTTCTGCGATGCGAGGATGGGGTAGATGCGGTTGATTCTGGTCCATTGAAATACTGATTGGCTAATTGCTCTATTGACTTCCTTTACAGTAACCTCGCCCCAGAGACTTTGTGTAACAAAAATAATCTTTTTTGGACAAACTTAAGATTTTTTCAATTCTCCTCGGCAAATTCGCCAACGTGGCTCTGGGGGCAGTTTTTTCTAGTGGCGGACGAAGCAATCTGGGAAGATACTGCATGAAGGGTGAATAAGTTCGATGGAAGTCTGGTATAATTATGCATATAAAATCTATCCATGATGTGTTAATAAAATCTCAACCCATTGCTATTGTTTCATCAGCGCTATTGGCATTGTTGATCGGATTGTTAGACCATTCCACTGGTAAAGAGTGGCAGATTACGTCTCTCTACCTTTTACCACTTGGAATTGCTTCTTGGTATGCAGGAAGAAAATGGGCAATAATACTTTCCAGTTTTGTCACAAGTATTTGGTTTGCCGCCGCCGAATTCACTTCTGGTTTCACGCATTCGCACCCCGTGATTCCATTTTGGAATGCTTTGATGTTTCTCGTGATTTTTATCATTTTCACGCTCGTGCTTTCGCAGCTGCGGGAAATCACCCTTTCACTGAGGCATCATGTCGAGTCGCGCACTGCGCAACTCGGAGAAGAAATGGCAAAACGTTTTCAGGCAGAGCGGCTTGCCATTGTCGGTTCGATGGCCGCGCAGATGGCCCACGAAGTTAGAAATCCATTGTGTGTCATTTCACTTAATATCGAGCTTCTCAGCCACGAACTCGAATCCATGGCTGCCGAAAGCCTGACAAAGATGGCCGAAGCCAAGCTGCTGATTGACCAGATTCATACTCAGTTCCAGCACATCAATCAGGTAGTCAATGACTACATGGGTTTCGCGCGAATTCCCAAGGTCATCACCAGCATCCATTCATTGCATTCATATTTGGATGAGAAGCTTTCCACAATGACAAGGGAGTTAGAAGCGGCTGGAGTAAAATTAGTGAAGAATTATGATCCGACAATCTTCAACGTGAAGATTGATCCCAGCCGAATTTGGCAAGTAATTTTAAATCTAATACGAAACGCCCGCGAAGCGATGCCACAAGGCGGGAATCTCGTGATTTGCACCTCCCGGGAGGAGCGGAATATTGTGATCGCAGTGAGCGATAGCGGCTGTGGGATCAGTCCTTCAGACATGGCCATGCTGTTTTCGCCTTTTTTTACCACAAAATCAGACGGAATGGGGCTAGGGTTAGCGCTCTCACAGCAGATCGTTACCGATCACGGCGGGAATTTGGTGTGCCAAAGCACTCAAGGTGTAGGGACCACTTTCACAATTTCCATACCATCCTCACTCAACCACTAGCGATGCTCGAAAAATCTTAACCCAATACTCACATCCAAATGAATAACATGCAACTTGCTCCGCTCGTCGAGACGATCCCTCCTATACATGGAGTAAAGGTCCTAGTAATAGATGACAATCCGTCTGTCCTACTTGCCATTTCAAAAATTCTAACTCACAACGGGGCAGTTGTAACTTCTGCTGCGGGTGTCCCTGATGCCATTAGAATTTTAGGAACCATGCAGGGTAAATTCGATATAATTCTCACTGATCTGCGGATGCCTCTTACGAGTGGAAAATTGATACTTAGCATGGAGAGCGAACTCTGTCCTGATGTCCCAGTCATCATCATGAGTGCCTTTTGGACGGATGAGATAAAAAGCGAATGCATTGCTCTGGGGGCATCCCATTGCCTCGATAAGCCACTCCACTCTCGCGACCTACTGTCGGCCATCAAATCGGCATTAGAGGGTGACTAGAGTTAACAACTAGTCTGTGTAAATTTAAAAAGGCGCCCGACATGCAGGGTGGGCTTGGCTGGCAACTGCAGTCTATCGATTCTCGGGCTGATCTACCTAGAGGTCCTACGCGGCGTATAAACACCTTGCATACCTTAAGCCCTGCGACTCGATGGAGGTAATGGTCCACATTCCGCCAACTAGCCGTCTTCGGGATCAGTAATCTTCAGGGGCAGTTCTAATCTTTGATTTTAGTGAAGTTCTGTGGGGGAAGATTCTCCACAGTAATTGCTGCCACATCATTGCTTGCGATCCACCCATTAAGGCCATTATTGGGAATTTGGATATATTGAAAACTACCATTTTTCGCTCCGAGGCTCACAACGCTGCCCGGGCGAAGTGTAGCAATGGCTTCTGCTGTTTCAAACGGCGACAAGCGAACGTTCGCGTCTGCAGTAAGAACAATGCCATGAGCTGCCTCACCCCGGCGTAGGTAGAGTGCGGTGCTGCCTACCGCCATCGCAAAAGCGCAGATCCCTGCCGTTACCCATGCCACACGGCGAGGATATGTTATTAACCCATAAGCCAAAACTACAACTCCAGTTAACAACGAGGCACCTACTACTAGCCACGACCATTCATTGCGGCTGAGACGAGTGAGCACTGCGTCAAGCCACGGCTGTCTGCCCGTTTGTTCGCGAGCTACAGCATTCTTGCGGGCGAGTGCCATGTTCTTCAATAAGTCTGGATCTCTTGGTGTTAATAAGCGGGCCTGCTCATAAGCGTGAATGGCCGGGCCGTATTGCTTAAGCTGTTGATACGTGTTTCCCAAGTTATAGTAAACAACAGAACTTGGCCCTTCTTTGGCTAAAAGTTTTTGATAACTCGCAACAGCACCGTTAAAATCCTTCGCTTGAAATTGTTGGTTTGCGCGTGTCAACTCATCGCCTAGAACGGACAAACTTGAGGCCACTAAATATAGTAGTATGGAAAATACTTTCATATCGATACTAGCGGGCAGTTGGGGTGAGTGATGCAAGTGCCTCAGCGAGCAAGGCTTGCCATTGGGGGAGGACCTCATCAGTCGCACGACGGCTGTATTCGTGCAAATCCGCCTCACGGAAAAACCGCACCACGGGCGAATCATCAGGGACACGCGCATGAATTTCTGCCATGGTAATCGCTTGGGGAGGCTGGCCCCAAAGCGCCCCGAGCCGTTGTTGAATCGCCAGTCGCGCTGCCGCGAAGTATCCCGGCACATCTTTGGCGGTAGCACACTTTCCAGCGGCAGCGAGAGCCTCACGAGTGGCAAATTCCATTGCGATCAATGCCTTACGCTTCGGATCTTCGCGGCGGTGGCGCAGTAAAATTAGAATGCCACCAAGACCGCACAGCCCAGCGGCGGAAAAAAGCATCACAGGGAAAATAGGCCGTGAAACAAGGGGAACCAGCGTCTTTACTGGAGAAGATCTTGCATGCTGGCCAGCTAGCCCCGGGGCCATATTTTCAGGCTGCTTGACCTCGGGCGCAGCGCTGGGTTCTACGTCAACGATGTCCTCACCTGCGACTTGGATCCCTTGCAGCGGTGAGGCAAGCGTCTTGTAAGCAGCGGCAATCGGATCGAAAAAACTAAATGTCAGCCCGACATTTTGTGCACCACCTTTGCGCGGCACAGCACTAAATTGAAATGCCTTAACTCCCGAAAATGAAGCTTCATCCCCCGCAGTGAACTCATTTTTCGCAGAGTAAGTTTTCCAAGTGTCTTCCGGTGTTAGATCGGGAGCTTTCATCAGTGCAAAATTCCCTGACCCTGCGATCTTTGCGGTAATCTGCTGGGGTTCTCCCGTTTTCCATGAGTCTGGAATTTGCGTGTTTTCCATTTGAAAATTTCCTACCGCCCCGGTGAATCCCGCTGGCCGTCCCTCGGTGGGCAAAGGACGCACTTCGATGTCTTGATTGACTGATTGCAGCGTGATGTCTTTTTGAATCATTGGCACACTCATCTGATCAAAAACGCTATCAAAAAATGGATCGTCGAATGGGCCTCCCATGCGCCGCCGAGGTTGTTTCAATGCCTTAGTATCACGCACTGCTACATTTGCATCGAGAGAAAGCGAAGCTGGATATTTTCCTGCTTTTGCAGCGGAAACGCCACCAAACCATGTGAGCACTGTGTAGCGTTTCCCATCTTTCATCTCCTGTGTTTGCTGTGGGCGCTCGCTCACATTGTGTAGTGTGAATGCCTTGCCCTCTGGCTGGATGCCGCTGCGGAGTTGCGCTCGGGAATCACTCGGCAGCCACGCGCGGATGCGCACTGGCGCGATCTCACCCACGAAGACGTGCTTCCGCTCGTTATCTGCTAGCTCCACGGTGAGAAAACCAAAGCGATTTTCGCTCGTGTCCTCAGTTTCTTCAGCAGTGGATTGATTATTTGGTGGTGCTCCGGAAAGGCCCGCAGGTGGTTGAGCGGCTGCGGAACCTAAGACTTTAAGTTTCAGTGGCTGAGTTAATATATTTTTACCATTGATGGTGAACGCGATGGCTGGGATCTCATAGTCACCCGGAATATTTGCACCGACCACATAAGTATAACTTACAGATATCGTCGTTGCGCCATTCATCATTTGCATTTGTTGGCTCTGGCCACGCGCTTGTACGATGAGATTTGGCACTGCTGGGATCTCTGGCTTCGCGACTCTAGCGCCACTCACTTTCAGGGTGAGAATGGCTCCATTTCCCACTGCGACAGTGTCCCGATCTAGCGTCGCTTCCACCTCTGCCGCATGCAGAAATGAGCTGAATAAAATGAGAATAAACGATAATCCTAAAATCTGCCAGATGGGTGGCAGACGAAAGGTTTTAGTATTGTAGGAATTTACCATGTCTTTCCATTCGTAGAGTTATCAGGAGTGGCATAGCGCGTCCGGCGTTGCGGGGCAATAGGGATGACGGTGCGCTCATCTTGCCGCAGTGCTTCGAGTAATTGCTTTGCTTCTTCAGGTGTCATTTCTTGTTTTTGTGCGCGCTCGTTGCTCATCTCGCCCGGTTGTTGCTCGGCAGATTTTTCCTCGCTCTTCTCAGCATCTTTAGCTTCTGGCGATGGTTTCTTGGCCTCTGATTTTTCTTCGTCTTTGGGACCTTTCCCTTCGGGTCCATCCTCGGGTTTTTCGCCGTCTTTCGGCTCTTTCTTCTCACCCGGTTTGTCGCCTTCTTTTGGGTTTTCTTTGCCCTCATATTGATCGCCACTCTTGTTATCTTTTTCTTCTTTTTGCTCCCCACCCTCTTTGGGTTTCTCTCCATCCTTGGAGTCCTTTTTTTCCTGATCGTCCTTCTGCTCTTTGTCGTCCTGTTTGTTCTCTTTCTTGTCGTCTTTTTGTTGCTGATTTTTCAACTCCTCGAGTTTTTTCGTGACGAGAGCGTGGTTGAATGTGGCATCATCATCCTTGGCATTCAGCGTGAGTGCGTCTTGATAGGCTTTGAGCGATTCTTCCCAAGTTTTAATAGTTTGCTTAGGATCTTTTTCTAAAGTCCCCTGCCCTGCCCGGAAAAGCGTATTCCCAAGGTTGTAGTAAGAACGTTGTTGGAGCGTAAGATCTTGAGTGCGGAGGGATGAACGAAGGGCTTCGGTTGCTTTTGAAAAATCACCCTTCATGTAAGCATCCGTTCCCTCGTTGTAGATCTTACGCGGATCTTGATTTGCACTAGATACGTCAGCAGCTCGACTCTCTGGACTACACACGATGAAGCCTGTTGCTAAGAATGCGGAAACTTGCGGCACGAGTTTGGTGCGCTTGCCCACAGACGCTGCAGGCAGACGTTTTTTGGTCCGGCGGCGATCTATCACAAAGAACTCACAAAACAGCAGCAAAATCGCCGCCCCCAGCGGACACTCGAAGCGCTCGAGAGGAATGCGTTCCATCCTTTGGTTCAGCTCACTCTTTGGCACCAAACGGAGTTTCTCCGTATAAATTTTTTCTAATCCTTCCGCGCCACGCCCCAGCGGTGCATAGAGAGCGCCAGTCACTTCCGCGATTTTTTTTAAAGTGGATTCATCGAGTTTCGTTTTGACGACTTGCCCCGCTTCATCCCGCACAAAGTCTTTGCGCCCATTTGCGAGCTGAATCGGGATGGTGGCACCCTCCGCACTTCCAACGCCCACGGTGTAAATTGCCATGCCTTTTTTAGCGGCTGCCTCGGCTGTATCTATCACATCTCCCTGAAGATCCTCGCCGTCTGTTAGAAGAATCAAAACTCGGTGATTGTTGCCATTTTCCTCAAACAATCGTTCCGCCTCCTTGATTGCGCTCGCAATGTCTGTGCCTTGGCGCGGGATCAAATCAGTATCAAGTGCATTAAGCGATTCAAGGAATGCCTCGTAGTCCAGAGTCAGCGGGCAAAGCGCGAACGCACTGCCAGCGAATGGAATCAAACCAACACGATCGCCCTCAAGACGCGCCACAAAATCAGTCACACCTAGCCGCGCGCGCTCGAGGCGATTTGGAGAAAGATCCTCTGCGAGCATGCTCCGGGATGTGTCTAAGGCGAATAGAATATCGATGCCCTTGCGCTTTACTTCGCGCCACTCGTAGCCTTTTTGCGGGCGGGCGAGTGCTGCGAAAAGTAAAAGCACTGCGAGCAACCACAGCCCCCGCTTGGTGTTTCTGAGTCTTGGGGAAAACCCTTCAGTCAGACGCAGCCGGAAGCGTGGGTGGACGAGCTTGGCTAAATCCGCATCGCGCCGCCGATCGAAACGAATGAACAAGCCAACGCCCACCGCACACACCGCGATGCCGACGATGATCCAGAGTGGCTGGGCAAATTGAAGGGATGTCTCGTCCATAAATCAGTTAAGGAAGTCTGCGGAAACGCGTTTGTCTAAGGACTAATTCTAGCAAGAGAAGTGCCAGCCCGGGGATGAGAAACCATCGATATAACTCGTCATACTGTTGATACTTCTTGAGCTTCCGGGTGGTTTTTTCAAGTTGATTGATCGAGGTATAGATCGCTTCTAATGAATCAGTATCCGTGGCGCGGAAAAATTGGCCACCTGTGGAAGTTGAAATTTCCTTCATCATTTCCTCGTCGATTTCCACCTTCACGGTTTGCAAATGGGTGCGCCCGAATGCATCCCGGACGGGCATCGGTGCCTCGCCGCGCACGCCTGTGCCGATGGTATAAACTTTGATTCCAAGCGCCTTCGCAGCTTCTGCGGCAGTGAGTGGATTCACCGAGCCGGCATTATTTACTCCATCCGTGGCGAGGATGATGATCCGGGACTTCGCCGTAGAATCCTTCAGATGGCTCACGGAAGTGGCGATGGCAGAACCGATTGCCGTGCCATCTTCCACCTGTCCCATTTTTACTTCCGCGAGGCGCTTGCCGAGGAATTCATGATCGAGAGTTAGAGGACTGACGAGGTATGGGCGGCCTGCGAATGCGACCATCCCTAGCTTATCATTTGGGCGCTGGCTAACGAACTTCGCAACGACGTTCTTGACCACTTCAAGTCGGTTTACAGGCTTCCCTTCGAGTTTAAAATCTAAGGCTTCCATTGAACCTGATACATCGAGAGTTAGTATAATATCAATGCCGCTGGCTTCGATTTCCGAGGAGCCTTTTCCATATCTTGGTCTGGCAAATGCGATGATGAAGAAAGCAAGTGAGAGCAGTCCGATGAATGCTAGAAACCCGCCGATTTTCGACTTCGTTTTTGCACCGACATGGATGGCATCATCCGTCGATGGCATGCGGATCGCCACGGGTTTACCCCAGCGGCCTTTCCAAATCGCCAGCACCGGCAAGAGGAGTAGTAGATATAGAAACTCGGGATGCAGAAATTGAAAACTCTCAGTCATGGAGTGACAGCCTTGGACGTGGAGTTTACAAACCCACGAGCCGCATCAATGAGCTGGTGGCGCTGGGTGCTATCAAGGTGGGTTCCCGCGAATTTTGCGAGGTCGCAGGATTTCAAAAACGCTCGGAGGTGGTCGCTCTCACCAATGAGTGATCCACTTCCCTCCTTGGCGAGATCTTGCAGAAATTCCTCGGTCGTCCGCCGTGGCGCGGCGAGGCCAAAACGTGCAGCGATGTATTGCCTAACAGTTTGTGCAGCCCGATTCGCAAATGCCTCTGCGGCGATGGCTTCATGGTTCGCCGCAAGTTCATTCAATGATGCTAGGGCTATTTCCGGCGGACTCTTCATCCGCAGATGACGCACGCGGTTTTTCCAGCACATTCCGGTGATCGCCAGCAAGACGACTCCGCCACCGATGCTCGCCCACAGCGCGACCGGAGCCTTGGCCGCGACGGGAATTTCTACCAGTGCCTTTGGCCCACGAATATCCACTTGAGGCTCGGGCGTCTGTGCAGATAGATCGCACAGAAATGCGACAGTCATAAGCATACTAAATGCAGAGTATCGAAGCATGAAAAAATAGTTATACATTATTAAAAAATGGCTCAACCTGAGCGCTGGCGGCGGCGGCGAAAAAAGCCCATCAGCTCGGGCATCCAATTTTGGCCATTGGTGAATTCCAATAAATCCACACCCAGCGAGCGAATCCTCGCAGCAGTCCGCTCGCGCCGATCGCGGGATTGTTCTTCATATCTCTCGCGGACTTTGGCACTGCCTGTATCGATTTCCACGACTTGCCCGGTTTCTGCATCCTCTATGCAAA
>JAYULG010000358.1:0-8545 GCA_043763755.1 Akkermansiaceae bacterium
TTTTGCACAACTTGGCTAACTAAAAATGTTTCGTTTCCTACGTAAATAGAAGAAGCCTCTTTCTGGCCTCTTTTGAATGTCAGAAACATCATAATTGCACCATACGTTAGAAACGCAACTGTGACAAAAATGATGTGTGTTCTGTATCTCATTGTAAATCCTATAAATTTGAGTAGCTCATATCCTCCTTAAGATCATCCATGGCACTGCTGACGCGACGAAGTTGCTCAAAGAACTCTGATGTGTATCTAGGTGCTTACGATTCATTTGCTACTTTCCTACTTTAATATTACAAATTCACCATTTACGATCTCTACCTCCAGAGCCTGCTCTAATGCTAGAAGCTTCTCTCGTTTTTTGTAGTCATGAAATGTTAAGCCTAATAGACCTAACTTTTCAAGAGACTCCAACTTCCAGTTGCCTTTCGAAAGAGTAAGTAAAAGAAACACGAGATCATTTTCCTTGATTTTGTTTGTTTGTAAGCTTTCGATATGGCTAAAAGGCTTACTTACCATCCAGCAAAGTTCGCCAAAATTCCCCGCAATATGGAATGACCATACAACTGACTGTTTTGTGTCAATACTATACCCCCGCTGCTCAGCTAGCAACTTCAATTGACCCATTTCTTTGTCATACTTGTCTTTGGTCTCGATGATCCTTGAAAATAAATAGTCAGGAGTCACGAGAGCTTCAAAAGTTTCAAAATCTAAATTTACAGGTTGTAAGGTTTTTGAATAGGTAGTGAATGCTGGAGATAATCGCGAAGGTAGGTTGCCTTGTACTTTATTACCTGTAATCTTGATCGGTGTCTCATACATGTAGTATTTATAGGTTATCTCTCCAGATACTAGAGAATCAGATCGTAAAATACGCGTTTTTGTGACGTTTCGGGCGGGTGGGCCACTATTATTTTGTGACTTTTTGATGAGGAAATAACAGATGAATCCAATGATGAGTGTTGATAGTAAAATAACGAATTTTGTTCCTTTCATCTTAGAATATTTTACTTTGCATAAGGTGTTTTCTGGCATGAACTATCTAGTAGGGATGAATGGCGGACTCAAGGGCTGTCATCAGATCTCCAGCACAGCGATGATGAAGTAATGGTGCTCCTTGCCCAGCATAGAAGATGCCGTTTTCAATACTTTTAAACCCGCTGGTTAGTGCGCCCTGGAACGGGTATCTGAGGTGATCCCCAGATTGCTCGAGTTCCGCAAGCAAGGGAGTTTCAACGAATCGAGCAAGACGTCCTGAAACGTGGGCGCTCAAGCGTGTTCGCCGGGCTGATGGAAGAAACAGTTGGCGTCTATGCAAAGCTGGAGCGCCTGATTCCTCGCATGCGAGAAAGGCAGTTCCAAGCTGCACAGCATTTGCTCCCAAGACCATGGCTGCCAAGATGCCTTGACCGTCGGCAATGCCACCCGCAGCGACGACTGGTAATTTAACCGACTCGACGATTTGG
Organism: Akkermansiaceae bacterium; assembly: GCA_043763755.1. Taxonomy (GTDB): domain Bacteria; phylum Verrucomicrobiota; class Verrucomicrobiia; order Verrucomicrobiales; family Akkermansiaceae; genus Luteolibacter. The sequence goes on from JAYULG010000358.1 coordinate 1,463, forward strand.
CGGACGAGCGCGAGTGTGCCATGCAGTGAATCAGCAGCGGGGCGGAGAAATGAAGGTCGATGGCCACCAGCCTCGAATCCGGTGGCCAGCACGATATCCACGCCAGCGGCTTCGATGGCGAGTGCTTCATCAAGCGTGGTGGCAGCACCCATGGTGACGATGCCTCGCTTACGGCATTCCATAAGAATTTCCGCCGATGGGATACCAAACACAAAACTGAAAACCGGAGGACAGGCCCGCAACACTGCTTCCGCCTGTTGCTCAAATTGGATCGACTCCTGGCACGCAAAAGATGGTGGGTGTATGCCGTGCTTATGATATAAAGGAGCGAGCTTATTTGCAGCATGGTTAAACGCAGCGGCATCCGCCTGTGTGGATTTTGCTTCCTCGCTATTTAGCCACAAATTCATCACAAAGGCACCTTGTGTTTTGGCACGGATCGCGGCTACCGTGCTGATAATCTCCTCCGGACTCAACAAATGTGCCCCGAACGAACCCATCCCGCCAGCGTGAGTCACCGCGACTGTTAGCTTCACGGTTGAGAGCCCACCGCCAAATGGTCCTTGGATAATAGGCAACCTCATACCGAGACGTGAGCTAAACATATAGTTACGGTTCATGTGGTGAAACGATTATGGATCACTACCTCGCTATTGGGCGACCGTTTCCCCCGCGGCCAAACGGGCTTTGCCTGCTTGCCGATGGCGAGGATGAAGCTAAGCGCGTGATCGTCGGGCAGGCAGATCAATTTCGCGACAGCCTCTGCATCAAATCCGATCATCGGGCACGAATCATAGCCCATACCACGAGCAGCAAGCATGAGCGTCATGCCCGCAAAGCCCGTGGAACGCATGGCCTCGTCTCGGATCAATCTTGGCTTACCCTCGTAAAATGGAGTGAGCGCTGGCACGAGAATGTCCTGCACTTCTTGCGGCGCGTGCGCCCAATAGCGCTGTGGATTATCCTTATGAGCTGTCAAATCGGCGCACAGGATGACAAGCAATGATGCATCTGTAACCTGCGCTTGATCCCATGCTACGGCGCGAATCTGACGGCGCAACCCCGGATCACTCGCGAGCACAAAGCGGTAATTTTGCATGTTAAATGATGTTGGAGCAAGCTTCGCCAAAGTGATTAGACGGTCGATTTCTCCCTGCGACATCTGATGCGAGGGATCGAAGTGTTTTACTGAGCGACGGGATTCGATGGCTTCCGATGCAGTCAAGTTGGTGTGTGTCATAGTGGCCGGAAACTACCTTGCGAGTTACTTTTGTAAACCAGATCACTTGCAGAAACCTAAAAATAGAGTTACTCCAAGGAAACCCATCTCCAAATCATGGTCCCACGTCGCAAAAACAAGGTCGATCCACCACCAGAAAATTGCCCGTTAGCAGAGTGCATCTCCGTGATTGGCGGCGTGTGGACTCCCGGCATCATCTGGCATCTCGGCCATTCACCACGGACTTTCAGCGAGCTAAAAAGCGACCTCAATGGGGTTTCTACAAAGGTCCTTTCTGCTAGATTAAAAAAGCTCGCGGCTCACGGAGTTGTAGAACGCACCGTGAAGCCCACCTCACCCCCGACAGTTGAATACTCGCTCACAGATCTGGGTGGAGAACTAAAGCCAGCCCTTGAGGCGATTGTAGCAGTTGGTCAGCGCCTGAAAGCGCGCCGTGCAGTCTCAGGAGGATCGTAAGGAACCCAGCGCACCAGTTGTTGCATTGCTCTAAGGCAGTCAAATTTTTGATGATACCTCGCTTCGGTGAACCAATAGAAGTTTTTACCCTAGCCTTCAAGCTTGTAGATAATCTTAAATCCCTGCAATGGTGACTCTAGGGCTGCAGATGGACATTGCTCGAAAACGCCATTGTTTGCCCCCAGATTCCACAATTGCTGAGGAGAGGCGGACTCCGATCCGCCTAAGCGCATGCGCTGTCGATGATTTGTGGGAGCCGCTCTTCCATCGTCCACTCATGCACGTGCGATTCAGAGATCGCACCTCCCTGAACGACTTGCCGCCTCCTCGACTCTCCCACATACAATCACATACGACACGACACGATTCCAGCGCACCACACGAAACTCTCAGTTCACAAACGAACTGACCACAACCTTCAGCCGATGTCAATCTTCAGATCTCGTGCAGACCATAAGATCCCGGCTGCTGGGCTAGCGTTACCACCTAATTTACGTGCTCCATTTATGCGCTTGGCCCCAAAGCGCTCACGACTGCCTTTGAACACTTTCTCAATAAATGCACGACTACCGATCACTGCGCCATCGCTAAAATAACGCACGCGCCATCGTAAAATTTGCCGTAAAGCTACATCTTGGCGCCTTTCTAAAGCCGCTAGTTCTTCCACCACTTTTTGGCGTTTCATTCCCTTTCTTAGGACCACCGTACCGCGCTCACCTTGAACATCGATCACTTCTTTGAGTTCCTCCTCACCTTCTTCGAGCAACAGCATGCGGTAACTTTTAGAAACTTTCCCCGGCCAACTGCGCGCATCGGCTGCGGCTCCCTTGTCGGCAAGAATAGCACGCACTAGCCCAGCTTTGGCTTTGCTGCCACTTTTACCCGTCGCGCCCATCGCCTCGCCGAAGCTGCTCCAGCGGTATTCAGCGGGATCGGCCACTATGCCTGCGCGCACCGGGTTGAGGTCGATGTAAGCAGCCATGGTGCGAGCCGCTAACCTATCTTCGACGATCACGCTTTTAAAAGTTTCCTCCCATAAATTGCCACGGCGCTGATGCCTACTATTATGCCACCGAGTAAACCGCTGGAGCAGGGTTTTCATGAACTCGGAAAGATTCTCCATGCGATAAGTAAAGCGCTCATGGATGCGCTGCACATAGCCCTCACCATCCGGCGCAAGACCTTGCTTCACCACCTCACGGGCATCCGCAAGCTCTAGGGCGACCCCTGCCACAAAAGTAGCGGGATATAAGCCACTGAGGCGTTTAAGAAGCTGCTCATCCGTAAGCGGCTGCAAGCGCGTAGGCGGCACCTCGAGCAAAATATGAAAATGATTGCACATCACACAATAGGCCAACACCCGACAGCCACTGAAATTCTCCATCATCCGCATGTAGATGCGAAACTGCTCCTTATCCTCCGCCCCAAAAGCAAATCGCTTATCCACCACCCTCGCGAGAGTATGATAAAACGCAGGTTTTTCTTCAGAGTCCTTCCAAGGTGCAATCCATCGTTTAGCCATGGAGAGAGATTTACAGGGGAAATAAGAGGAAGCAAGACATTTGTTCTATTGTTTGTGTCTTTTGTCATTTGTGTATTTTGTCATTTGTGTTCTATTGTTTGTGTCTTTTGTCATTTGGGACCATCCTAGATGAAATTGATGCCCGGCGCACCGCCGATCCCATGTTTGCGGCAGCATTCGATACCGCCACTTTCGCCGAAGCATTGGATGCCCGCCCTTTCGTGAAAAACCTCGAATTTGTTCAAGGCGACGAACGAGACGCCATCATTTTCTCACTTGGGCATGCACCCGTTCCCCGCAAACGTCGAGACGGCAGCGAGGAAACCTACGTCCCCGCCCGTTTCGGCCCGCTTGGCCAGAAAGGGGGCGAACGCCGCCTCAATGTCGCCGTTTCCCGCGCCAAATCGGAGATCATCGTGGTCAGCTCTTTCAATCCCGGTATGTTGTCAGTCGCCCACACCAAGAACGACGGTCCACCCATGTTCAAGGCCTTCGTCGAGTTTGCCCGCCATCTCGGAGAGGGCCGCCGCAATCAGGCAGAAAAAAATCTTTCTCTCGTAAACGAGTCGCCCAAATCAAAAGCTAGGAAATCCACGGAAAACTCCCGTTTTTTAGCACTTCACCACCAGATCGCCTTGGAGTTGGAGCAACACGGACTCGCCGTCGAAACCATGATCGGCACCTCCGAGTTCCGCCTGCCAGTTGCCATCGTCCATCGTGGCAACGGCCACGCCTACTCGCTTGCCATCCTCTGTGACGACGGCACTTCCATGCCGGATATTTACGAAGACTACGTCCACGTCCCTAACGTTCTCGCCCACCGAAATTGGCAGCACCTCCGCATCACCTCACGCGAGTGGCACCGGAAGAAGCCTGAGGTTCTCGCCCGCATCGCCGCCGCGCTTGGATAGAATGTCTCCGATTTCAAGTCATTACGCCTCGTCAGTGGTCGATCCTTTTGTGGAGTCACGAGCGGTGGCCTTTTCTCTCGAGAGTATAAGTTGCCCGGCAGCACTGGCTCGTCGTAGATCTGGGCTAGACCGCCGCACATCGAGATCTGTGGATTTTGGTGGAATGAGGGGAAGGGGTTTGAAACCAATTTCTTTGCCGTCTTTCCGGGAAATCCTTGCTAGTGAAAGAAGTTGCAAACCCCTTCTCCATAGTGGCAACCGCCTTACAGGGATTCACAAAACCTGACGCGGGCGTGTATAGCGAGGGAAAGGTTAGATGGCAGCGATGATGCTGTTGAAGGTGGCGCTGGGGCGGAGGGCGGCGTTTGCTTTGGCTGTGTCTGGGAGGTAGTAGCCGCCGATATCCACGGGGTGCCCTTGGACGGCGAGTAGCTCTTCGACGATGCGGGCCTCATGGGTGAAGAGCTGCTCGGCGAAGGGTGTGAAAATGGCTTTTAGCTCAGCATCGTTGGCTTGTGCCGCGAGGGCTTGGGCCCAGTAAAGGGCGAGGTAAAAGTGGGAGCCACGATTGTCGATGGTGCCGAGTTTGCGCCCTGGGGAACGGTCAAACTCGAGAAACTTACCAGTGGCGGCATCAAGGGTATCTGCGAGGACTTTGGCCTTGGGGAGGCTGAAGGTTTCGCTGATGTGTTCGAACGATGGGGCGAGCGCGAAGAACTCGCCGAGCGAATCCCAGCGGAGGTAGTTTTCTTGGGTAAATTGCTCGACGTGTTTTGGCGCGGAGCCACCCGCACCAGTTTCGAAGAGGCCACCGCCATTCATGAGCGGGACGATGGATAACATCTTGGCGGAGGTGCCGACCTCGAGGATCGGGAAGAGGTCTGTGTTGTAGTCCCGCAGGACGTTGCCAGTGACGGAAATGGTATCGAGGCCGAGGACGATGCGTTCTAGAGAAAATGTGCAGGCAGCGGCGGGCGGCAGGATGCGGATGTCTAAGCCTGTGGTGTCGTGATCTTTGAGGTAGGTTTCGACCTTGGCGATGATTTGGGCATCGTGGGCGCGGGCTTGATCTAACCAGAACACGGCGGGATCACCGGAGGCGCGGGCGCGTTTCACGGCGAGCTTCACCCAATCTTGGATGGGGGCATCTTTGGTCTGGCAGGCGCGCCAGATATCGCCGGCTTGGACGGAGTGTTCAAAGAGAATGGCTTCACTTGTGGGCGAGATGCCCACGCTCCTTGCAGTGACGCGGACAGTGCCTGCGGCTGGTATTTCAAACGTTTTGTTATGCGAGCCGTATTCTTCAGCGGCTTGGGCCATGAGGCCGACGTTTGAGACTGAGCCCATGGTCTTGGGATCAAGAGCGCCGTTCTTTTTGCAAAAGTCGATAGTGGCTTGATAGATTCCGGCATACGAGGAATCCGGGATGAGGGCGAGGGTATCGCCAGTCTTGCCCGAGGCATCCCATACTTTTCCGCCAGCGCGGATCATGGCGGGCATGGATGCATCCACGATGACATCGCTCGGAATGTAGAGGTTTGTGATGCCTTTATCCGAGTTTACCATCGAGAGGGCGGGGCCATTTCGATAGGCAAGCTGAATATCTGCCTCGATCTCGGCCTTTTTCGCAGGAGGAAGTTTTTCGAACTTTGAAATAAGGTCGCCGAAGCCGTTTTTGAAATCGACGCGAAGTTCAGCAAGGGTAGCTGCGTGTTTGGCGATGAGATCCTTGAAGAAAACCTCCACGGCATGGCCGAAAATGATGGGATCGCTGACCTTCATCATGGTGGCTTTGAGGTGGAGCGAGAGTAGGAGATTTTGCGATTTAGCCTCGGTAAATTTTTCGCGGAAAAAATCGATGAGAGCGGCTTTGCTGAGGAAGGTGGCATCAAGGATTTCACCGGCGATGAGCGGTATGGATTGCTTGAGATTCTGCGTGATGCCATCGGCACCGATGAACTCGATTTTCACATCGGTGGTTGCGGCGACACAGACGGATTTTTCGTTTGAGAAGAAGTCGCCATTGCCATCCATGGAGGCGACGGCAGTGGTGGAGTCTGCGGACCATTTTCCCATCGAGTGCGGGTGGGCCTTGGCATAATCCTTCACGGCCTTAGGTGCGCGGCGGTCCGAGTTTCCCTCGCGCAGGACAGGATTCACGGCGCTGCCCATCACTTTGGAATAGCGAGCTTGGATTTCTTTCTCGGCTCCAGTGGTGGGAGATTCTGGGAGATTCGGGAGTGCGTAGCCTTTTGCTTGGAGTTCCGCGATGGCATCTTGGAGCTGAGGGACGGAGGCGGAAATATTTGGGAGTTTTACGATGTTCGCCTCGGGGGTGAGAGCGAGTTTTCCGAGCTCGGAAAGTGCATCTGGAATCTGTTGATCTTGATTTAGAAAGTCTGGGAAACTGGAGAGGATGCGAGCTGCCAGTGAGATATCACGAGTTTCTACGGTGATGCCAGAGTGCTTCGTGAAAGCTTGGACGATGGGAAGAAACGAGAAGGTGGCGAGCGCGGGTGCTTCGTCTGTCTTCGTGAAGATGATGGTGGGAACCTTGGACATGTAATTTAACTTAATGGATTCTGAGGAGCGTGTAGGGCATGAGCGAGGAAGGGTCAAAAGCAATTACGCCAGCTCTAATGCGGAAATTGTCTTGGGATTGAGGGACTTAGAACACCCGATGAGAACCAAAACATGAGGTTGTGAATAACCTTGGGAAAAGAACAGACTTTGGATAGGCATGGCGAAAACCTCGGGAATTTGAGACTTGCTTCGTTAGTCTTACGGTGGCCATACGGAAGGAAAAACGCCGTTTGATTTTCAAGGTTATGATTTGAGTATCATCACTTTTAAAATCCTTTACTGACTGGAAATCAATCGGTTGCGTAAACCAATTCCCGTTTCGAACCTATGCATCCACGTAATTTTGAAATCTAGTTTTTAAATGGAGCGAA
>JAYULG010000359.1:0-2410 GCA_043763755.1 Akkermansiaceae bacterium
ATCGCGGATCAGCATGCCGCGGTGAATACGTTCCCAGGCCTTGTACACACCGCCCGTCACACCATGGGATTTGGATTCACCCGAAGGCGCTGCGCTAACCGTAAGGAGGCAGGCGACCACGGTGGGTTTAGAGACTGGGGTGAAGTCGTAACAAGGTAGCCGTAGGGGAACCTGCGGCTGGATCACCTCCTTTCTAAGGATATTGGCGGAAAGCGCCTCGACCCTCGGACTAAGGTTTTCGGACTTTAACTCCCTCGGACGTGGAAGAGCTTCCTCCGTTCCAAAGAACATTGCCGCCGTCCTCATGTCCCTTCATCCTGGAAAACACCGCATCTTAACCGATGCGTGTGTAAGCCTGAGCAGGCTCTAGCCGCACGCGGCCCTTATGGGTCTGCTTGGTTGCGGTTGGGGGCCGGTAGCTCAGGTGGTTAGAGCGCACGCCTGATAAGCGTGAGGTCGTAGGTTCAACTCCTACTCGGCCCACCACTCGCAGCCTCTGGCTGCTTCGATGGTAGGGGGCCTTAGCTCAGATGGGAGAGCGGTTGCTTTGCAAGCATCAGGTCATCGGTTCGATCCCGATAGGCTCCACCAACGCGAAGCTAGCGATACGATTTAGCGAAGCCAAATCGGACGCAGGCAAGCGCGGACGGCGGCTTCATGCCGACCGACGGCGCGGCTTTGCCGCGACGCAGCTCACCAAGATTTCCAGAGATGAAGACAACAGTTTCGCGTATTGTTTGACGATACGCGGATGGGGGATTTGCCCCCGCTTTGACATTGTGAATGGGTTCTTAAAATCGATGCCGTGGCATCGGTTTGCGTTCGGGCAACCGAAGGCAGATCGGTGTTACTGAAATCAATTTAAGGCTGAGATTAATTATCCGCATGATCGCGATCACGCTGATCGGCTCCGCAAGGAGTTGTTCCAGTGTTGTTGTTGGTGGTGCGGACTCTTAAGCGTGAGGTAAGGGCATTTCGTGGATGCCTTGGCATGCACAGGCGATGAAGGACGTGGCACGCTGCGATAAGCGTCGGTGAGTTGTGAGCAAACTTTGACCCGACGATTTCCGAATGGGGAAACCCACCTTTACCATTTAATCCCGAAGCTGGCCGATCTTCTGATCGACCCAGTCGCGGGGTTAAGTGGAACGAAGGTATTACCGAGGTGAATAAAATAGCCTTGGTAAAGCGAACCCGGGGAACTGAAACATCTCAGTACCTGGAGGAAAAGACATCAACCGAGATTCCGTTAGTAGTGGCGAGCGAACGCGGACCAGGCCAATGCCTGATGTTTAATTAGCAGAACAGTCTGGGAAGGCTGACCATAGCGGGTGACAGTCCCGTATGCGAAAATGAAACATCAGGATTCGAGTAGGGCGGAACACGTGTAATTCTGTCTGAACATAGGGGGACCACCCTCTAAGCCTAAATACTCGTATATGACCGATAGCGAACTAGTACCGTGAGGGAAAGGTGAAAAGCACCCCGATGAGGGGAGTGAAATAGTACCTGAAACCGAATGCCTACAAGCAGTGGGAGCCTCCTTGAGGGGTGACCGCGTACCTCTTGTATAATGGGTCAACGACTTAATATGTCATGCAAGCTTAAGCCGTTAGGTGGAGGCGCAGCGAAAGCGAGTCTGAATAGGGCGCCATAGTATGACGTATTAGACCCGAAACCCGGCGATCTAGGCATGACCAGGATGAAGGTGGGGTAACACCCACTGGAGGTCCGAACCGGTCAACGTTGAAAAGTTGTCGGATGAGCTGTGTTTAGGGGTGAAAGGCCAATCAAACCGGGAAATAGCTGGTTCTCCGCGAAAACTATTGAGGTAGTGCCTCAAGTATTACCACGGGGGGTAGAGCACTGGATGGGCTAGGGGGTCGCGAGATCTACCAAACCTAACCAAACTCCGAATACCCGTGAGTACAGTTCGGGAGACAGACGGCGGGTGCTAAGGTCCGTCGTCAAGAGGGAAACAGCCCTGACCAACAGCTAAGGTCCCCAAATCGTGTCTAAGTGGGAAAGCATGTGGAAGTCCCAAAACAACCAGGAGGTTGGCTTAGAAGCAGCCATCCTTTAAAGAAAGCGTAACAGCTCACTGGTCTAAACAAGGGTTCCTGCGCCGAAAATGTATCGGGGCTCAAACCACGAGCCGAAGCTTAAGGTTTGCACTTTGTGCAAGCGGTAGCGGAGCGTTCCATAAGCCAACGAAGGCGGACCCGTGAGGGCTGCTGGAGGTATTGGAAGTGCGAATTGAGGGCATCTGTCGAGCCGCGAAATGTTCGGCCCGGTTCTGTGCCGCCGTCGGCGACGGAGGAGAGGCCGCAGAATTGTTGAATTACGCAGCGGGGCTAGGCATGCCCATCATCGAAGCGCTGGCATGCGGCACCGCAGTGGTCGCCTCTGA
>JAYULG010000360.1:0-8536 GCA_043763755.1 Akkermansiaceae bacterium
GCGATGACTTTGGCTTGGGCGAACTGGTTTCCATTGGTGGATTCAAACTCGAGGTAGGTGGCATCTGCTACCATTTCTGCGGTGGTGAGCACCTGCTTGGGACCTACGATGGCCCCAAGAGCGCGGCGTTTTTGCGGTTCGTTTTTCTCCCATGGCTGGCTGATGTTCCACGATTGTTTAGTGGTATTGATCCTGACGACGGAGTGGGTGATATTTGGTTTTGGCGCAACTACGGTGCTCGGCGTAGCTGGTGCATCTGGCGCGGATGCTTTTGCGGGCTTTGCGCTTTCATTTTTAGTTGGATTACAAGCAACGAGGGCGAGTGAAATGCAGAGGAGGATGAGCTGGCGCATGGTGGAAAACTTTGGGAAAATGTGGAGTGAATGGCGGTGGGACGGAAGCATTACTTGAGACCTAGCACATCTTGCATGTCATAGAGACCAATGGGCTGATCTTGAAGCCAGATCGCGGCGCGAACAGCACCCGATGCGAAGGTGGCCCTAGAAGATGCCTTGTGAGTAAGCTCGAAGCGCTCGCCATCGGCAGCGAAGATGACGGTGTGATCGCCCACGACGTCGCCACCGCGGAGGGTGTGCATGCCTATTTCACGGGCTTTGCGCGGGCCGATATTGCCGAAGCGGCCATGGGCGATATCATCCTTGTAGGAGGTTCCGGTTTCCTCATTAAGGATTTCTAAGAGTGTGCGGGCTGTGCCGGATGGAGCATCGATCTTATGTTTGTGATGCATCTCGATCACTTCGATATCGAAGCGCTCTTGGGTGAGAACTTTTGCGGCCTGGCGGGTGAGCCAGAAAAGTGTGTTCACGCCCACTGAGTAATTCGATGCATAGACGATGGGGATGGTCTTGGCGGCATGATGGATGGCAGCGCGTTCATCGTCGGTATGTCCAGTGGTGCCTATGACGAGACGGGTGCCATTTTTCAGCGCAGCCTCTAGCAAAGGAAGTGTGAAAGAATGGATGGTGAAATCAATGACGCACTCGGCGTGGGAAAGTGCTGAGGTGAGGTCTTCGCCCGCATCATGGGTGGCGGTGACTTTTACTTGGGATTGGGCGGCAGCGGCTTCAATGACGGCTTGGCCCATGCGGCCAGATTTTCCGGTGACGAGGAGATGGAGCATAGGGTGAGCTAATTTTCAGGAGTGGTTAAAACGTCTTCCCAGATGTGGTGGGTGAGCTGGATCTGATTAGCGCGGGTGGCAGCTTCTTGCGAGCGCGGACCCTTGAAGGATGCGATTTTCTCTGCAGTGGCGATGGCGGCGGCCCAGCGCTCAGATCTTTCTAACAGACTAAGGGCTTTGAAACCGCAGAGTTCGAAGTATTCCCACTCCGGTGGGCTTTGCTCGATTTCAAGCACTGAGTAATAGGCGATGAATGCTTGGCTCTCGCGTTTTTTACTGGGATTTGTGGGGTCGGGCAGGCGTTCTAACACGAGGCCACGGAGATATTGCAAGCGATGGAAAAGGGCGGGGTAGGAGTCTGCAAATGGGAGCAGTGCATCATAGACTTCAAGCGCTTGTGCAAGGGAGGCTTGGTCTTCAGCGCCCTGCGCATAAAGCGCTTGACCCAGCAGAAGTCCGGTGGGGAGGCGTAGGTTATCTTCTGCGGGCAAGGATTTAAACCACGCATCAAGGAAGGAAGAAGCTTCTTCGGCGCGGCCTAGATTGGCGATGAGGTGGTCTGCTTTTTCTAACTTGGCGATGGGAACAAGTGGACCTTCGATGGCGATGGCACGATCAAAGAGAACGAGGGCCTCTTCTTTAGAGGATGCCGTGCCGACGAGGGCTGCCGCGCGGGCGGCTAGAAGCCATGCGGCTTGGGCACGTTGTGAATCCGCATCTGAGTTTGCGAGTTTCTCAAGCGTGAGGCGGGCTTGATTGTAGTCCTTTGCCTCGAACAATGTGCGGCCTAGCATAAGAGTAACATTGGGAACGCTGGGGTCTGTTGGGTAGTCTTGGAGAATCTTGGTGGCGAGCTGAATGGCAGCGGCGGAATCCTTGGAAAGATCGGCGATGCGGAGGCGGATGAGATCAAGTTTGACGAGTGGCAGAGATTGGAAGGACTCAGGATTTGCGGACCATTCATCGAACTGGGAGCGGGCGAATGTGAGGTCTGGAGTGGGGCCATTGAGAGCCGCCTCGACGAGAGCCACCCGTGCTTCGGGAACTCTCGGGTGCTCGGGATGGAGTTCCAAAAATTTTTCGAGTGCGGATCTTTGGGCGGCGGAATCCGTGGTGGAGAGTGCTTGTTCTAGCTCCAAATTGGTGGCCATCTCGGGAGCTGTGGTGGTGGCTTGGGTAAAAACAAGTTGGTAGCCTTTCGAGTTGCCATCGCGGAGTTTTGCGATGGAGGCATTGAATAGCGCGACGGCTGCGGCCTCTTGGGTGAGGGCGGTACTTGCGTCTTCAAAGTCTCTCGCGGCTTGTTTGAAATCATTCCTATCGAAGGCGTCCCGCGCTTTGAGAAATGCAGCGGCACCTCTGATAGGGCCGGGCGAATGAGTGGCATCGCGCAGCATGTCTAACAGGGGGAAAGCCGCATCTTTTTCCCCGTCTGCCAGATACCACGAGGCGAGTAGATAGAGCGATGGCTGGACTAGTGGATGCTCTGGATTTTCAAGGCGCAGGCGAGTCAGCAAGCGGCGCGCTTCGATTTTAGCAGCAGGCGTAGCCACCCGGTGAAGGCCGCTGGCACGAGTGAAAAGTGCGTAGGCCAGGCGCTCATCGGTATTGAATGGGCCGGGAAAAGCGGAGGTGCTGGTAGATGGAAAATCGGGCGGAGCAGTGGCGATGGCTCCCAGTGCGGGTAAACTTGGAGGTGTGATCCATTGTGCGAGTGTTTCAAGCACAGGATCACTCAAGGTGGGCTGCTCCGGCAACCAGCGGCGAAGGCGCTCGAACATGGCTGCGAGTTGACGGGAATCTGGATGGTCTTGGATGAAAATGAGGAGGGATTGAGAAGCCGCTGTGAGTTCGAGCCGAGCGGCGAGCGAATCAGCTAGGCCGAGGACGGCGGATTCGTATTGGGTGAGGGACTGGCCTGTGGGCTGGGCGATGAGTTCTTTAAACAGGCTAGCAGACTTTTGCGGGTTCCCTTCTTGGAGAGCAATTTGGGCATCCAAAAGTGCTTGGAAAGGTTGGTTCATCGCGCCTACCAGTTCTTTGGCAGGGAGTGTGGCTCGTGCATCAGCGGTGCGTGCAAGCTGGGTGAGAATCTCGGTTTGCAGCAGTTTACTCAATGCGCTTGTCTCGGCTGAAGCATCGTCATTGAGAAGACGTAGCACCTCCAAGGCGCGCTCTGGCTGCTGTGTGGTGGTGAGAAGATTCGCAAGTGAAAACACCGTTTCAGTGCGGTAAGGTGCCTGCGGGTTACCGAGTAATTTCGAAAATTCTTCGATGGCGGCGGTGAGCTTGTCATCGCTCGCGAGTGCTTGTGCGCGCCAGAATCCTAGCGCCGGATGGGATGCGAGGTGAGACAGATTTAGCAACTCGGTAGCTTCATTGTGCTTGCCGCCTCGGATGAGTGATTCTGCCAACTGGAATGAAACTTCCGCCTTCGCCACCTCGGTAAGACTCGGCTCGCTTAAACATGCGCGGAAATGCATTTCAGCCAGCTCCCACAATCCGCTGGCGAGTGCATCGCGGCCTTTATTCTGGGAGGAAGGTGCGTTTTGCCCATGCACCGCACCTTGCGAAACGAGCACAAACGAAACTAGGAAAGTCCAAATCCGCATCAGAGTGAGCGGAGATTAAAAGCTGTTTGCACGCTTTGCCAGTAAAACCATGTTCACTCGTAAGTGCCAAAGAGGCGGTCTCCCGCATCGCCCAAGCCCGGGAGTATGTAGCCGCGGGCATTGAGGCAACGGTCAAGTGAAGCGGCGTAAATCGGGACATCAGGAAATGCCTCGGAAAGCGCGGAAACCCCTTCTGGGGCAGCAACGAGGCAGGCGAAGCGCACAGATTTCGCGCCAGCCTCGCGCAGGCTTCGCACTGCTTCGATGGCGGAGCCGCCAGTGGCCAGCATGGGATCGAGAATGATCACCTCATGGGTGCCGAGCGCAGGTGGATGCTTCAGGTAGTAAGGCTCAGGCATCAGAGTTTTTTCATTCCGTGCAAGGCCGATGTGCGCGACGGAGGCCTGAGGGATGAGATCAAGAAATCCATCTAAAAACCCTAAGCCAGCGCGTAAGACGGGCACGAGGATGATGCCTTTGGTGAGCCGGGTGCCTGAAGTGATTTCTAGCGGAGTCTGGCATTCCACCGTGGTGGCGGCGAAATCCGCAGTCACGGTGGGCACCATCATGGAGGCGATGCGGCGGACGCGTTGCCGGAATTCCTGTGAGGGGCAGGCGGGATCTCGCAGCTTGCTCAACTCTTCCGAAATCAGCGGGTGATTGAGGGTGTGGAGCATCTCAGTCTTCTTGATCGGTGAGTTTTCGCAAGGCTGCGGGCGACACGCGGAGAGCCTTCGCTGTTTCCTTGAGGTCACCCGAATGATGTTCCAGCACCCGCTTGAATACCTCACGGTTGATCCATTCCAGCAGATTTCCATCCGTAGGTGCGGCTTGGATGACTTGGTCGAGCAGTGTATTGAGTCCCTCGGGCAGTCTCCGTGGAATGGAAGCGAGCGGAATATCGCCCGGTAAAAGAATGTTGGAAGTGGCCAGCGCACAGGCTCGCGCGATGGTATTTTCCAGCTCCCGCACATTGCCTGGCCAGTGGTGACTTTGGAGGATAGCAGTCGCCTCTTCCGAGATGCGGATACGCGCGATGCCATTTTTGCGAGTAATCCGCTGGAGGAAATACTCGGCCAGCAGTGGGATGTCTTCGAGGCGATCCCTCAAAGCGGGGATCTGGATTTCCACCACATTCAGGCGGTAGTAAAGATCCTCGCGGAAACGGCCTGCGGCAACTTCCTCGGTAAGATTCTTGTGAGTGGCGGCCACGATCCGCACATCTGTGGTCAAGGTTTCATTCGCGCCGACACGTGAGAATGATCCATCTTGCAGCACACGAAGCAGCTTTACTTGGATGCCGAGTGGCATATCGCCGATTTCATCAAGGAAAAGCGTGCCACCATCCGCTTGTTCAAAACGGCCAGCACGCCTCGCGATAGCACCTGTAAATGATCCCTTTTCGTGGCCGAAAAGCTCGCTTTCTAACAGATTCTCCGGGATCGCACCACAATTGATGGTGATCATTTCCTTTTGGCGGCGCGGGCTGTATTCATGGACGGCTTTAGCGACGAGCTCCTTACCCGTGCCGCTTTCCCCCGCGATCAAAACTGGTGCATCCGAGCGCGCCACGCGGCCTACGAGTTTAAAGACTTCCTGCAAAGCGCGTGAAATCCCGATCATTTTCACCCGCCCATCGCTCTTTGGGATCTCGGCCGTCGGTTGATTAAAACTGCTGCGGCGGTCTTCCTGAGTTTGTAGGGCGGATTCCACCACTGGCCGAAGCTCGAAGGCTAAGGATTCTTTGCGCAAAACATCGTGAGCACCGCGCTGAGTGGCCTCAATGATTTGCCCCGTAGTGGGAAATCCGGCAGTCAGCACTACTAGAGTCTGCGGGCTCTGCTGCATGATGCGCCCGAGAAGTTCCATCCCATCAAAGGGTTCCATATCCATCGCCGCGACGACGACGCTGATGGCGGTTTTCTCGATGACCTTGATGGCATTTGCCGCGTTATCACACCGCAGCACACGTAGATTCTTGGCGGCTAGGTGTTTTGTGGCCCATTCCAGGAAATCCAAATCGGGATCGACGAGGAGCAACGTATCTTCTGATGAATTATCCGGCATTATAGAGGCACAGGAAGTGAATCAGGGTGGAGCGGGATGGCACGCAAAAAAACGCGGTCCTATGACCAATGGGCTACTCGAAGAAGCGTTTCAGTGCGTTTTGCTCTGCCGGATCGAGTGAATCCCGCCACACTCGGTCGCCGCCTTTGCCGGTAGAGTCAGTTTGCCCACCTGCTGAAATTGCTGAGGCTGAACGATCTACGTCATGCTCGCCAGTTTGCAGTTCGAGCAGATCGCCCGGAGTCGATTTCGAGAGATCTTTGGCTTGAAGGCCCGTGAGATCGCCCAGCTCAAGCGCACCTTTTTCCTTTCCTAGCACGCCTGGGGAGTGGCCGGGGCCTCTTTCGATGTCACCTTGGCCCTTGCCTTGGCCGTTTTTTCCCTCATCGTTTTGATCGGCTAGTAGTTCCTCGGACCAGTCTTCGGCTTCACCGCCGCCGCTCTCTTTCATGGCCTGCTGGTTTTTTTTCAGGTTTTCTTTGAGTTGTTTAATCTGCTCCGGGCTGAGTTTGGCTAAATTCTTTGGGTCGAGCTCCTGCATTTGCTCCAGCAATTTCGGATTCGGTTTCATCGCCCCGCGTTGGAGGGCTTGGAGAGCTTGATCGTATTCTTCCATCATCCGGTTTTTCTCTGCCTCGCTGGCAGTTCCGGCGGATTTTTCTAATTCACTGAGCGCCTTCTCTGCACGGTCTAGGTCGCGTTCCATGCGCTGCGCCTCTGCGTTGTGAGATTTTTTCAAGGAATCGGTGGCTTCCAGCGATGAGTGGCTGAACCACTGCTCTTCTTCTTGTGCTTTCAGCTCATCAAGCTGCTTGCGGGTTTCTTCCAGATATTTCTGATCGACAGCCTCCTCCTTAGTCAATCGATCGAGCTGGGTTTCCAATTTTTTCCAAGCTTGTGGCTGCTCCGGAGCGGAAGATGAATTACCGGGAGCCGCCGTCACGGGTATGAAAAGGCTGGCCGCCAAAATGATGAGTGCACCCACAGGTGGAATCAGTAGCCGTGGCCATTGCCAGTGCAGTCCGCCCTTGGGAGCCGCAACAGGTGATGGCCAAGGCGCGATGCCCGCCATGGCGACAGAAAGCGAATTTTTCATCGCCATTTCCGCCTCGATTCTGACGAGGACTTTCTGCGGAGTTTCAAATTTTCTCGCAGCGATCACCCAACAAACACCGCCGAGGATCGATAGTCCCGCAGCGCATCCGGCGAGAAGTTGCCACAGCGGAATCTCGGGAAACTCGCGGCGCACGGCTATCAATCCACAGGCAAAAACGAGCGATGTTACGATCAACGGCGTGCTCATCCTCTCTAGCCACCAGCCGAAATTGATCCGCCGCGCGATTCTGCGGGCGACACGTAGCCAGTGAGATTGGTAAGACGTTTCTTCCATACGAGCGCTAATTTACTTGGTAAGTTAAACACGTTGCGGCAGCTTACCAGCTTTCTCTTTGCCGAACCATGTCCCACCTCAAAGCTGTGATCGCAGCATAGCGATGCTCGCATCAGTTATCTTTTGCCACAATGGTCTCGCGAGCCAGCCATCATAAGTGAGCTCCCTAGCATTTCCTTTGTCGGCCTCGTATGTGCGCGTCGCGGCAAGTGCAAACTCCGCATCAAAGATGTTTAGATTTGCTTCGTCATTTAGCCGGAATGATCGATTGTCAAAATTCGCAGAACCCACAGAAACTAATAGCTCATCAATGATCATAGTTTTGCAATGATACATGGTAGGAATATATTCAAAAATACGTATCCCATTTTTGAGCAAATTCCCGCGGCGGTGGCGCGATGCAGAACGGACTAGCCTTGAATCAAGGTGAGTTCCGGGGAGTAGGATTTCCACTGATACACCGCGTGCCACTGCTGCCACTAAGGCAGCCGAAACAAGATCGTCCGGGAGGAAATATGCATTACCTACTTTGATGCTGTGTTCTGCTGCTGTGATTGCGAGAAGATACATCAGCCGTGCACTTTCGCTCCCCTCCATCGGTGAGCTCTTAAACATTTGGCAACGGTGCGGACCTACCTCTTCTAACGCTGGAAAATAGTTTTCACCTAATAAAACTTCAGCCCGCACCTTCATCCAATTGTCTAAAAACGCGGCCTGTAGCTGAGCAACTACCGGCCCCTCAACGCGGTAATGGGTATCACGCCATTGATCGGAGGACTGTGCGTTGCCCCTCCATTCATCACCGATGCCTACCCCTCCCGTGAAAGCGAGGTGCCCATCAATGACAAGTAACTTGCGATGGGTCCGGTGATTGAAACGAAGTAACTTCGAGTAATGATATACTTCGAGTTGAACACCCGCATCGCGCATTTTTCGGATTTCGTCACCGTGGATGCAATTGCACCCTGCACCGTCTAGCAGCACATGGACGTTTACACCACGGGCTGCGCTTCCAGCTAGCGCAGCCGTGAATGAGTCCGCAACACTCCCGGAAGTAAATATAAAAGATTCGAATGTGATACTTTTCTTTGCCTGCCCGATAGCTGCCAACATGGCAGGAAATATTTGATCCCCATTTTGCAGCGGTGTCACCGTATTTCCATTCACCATTGGCGGCCCCAGAAGTTGACTCAAAGCCCGCTCGAACAAAGAATCGTGCGTGGAGTAAAGCCTAGGTATCTCTCGCTTAATTTTCTTCTCGCCGGAAATAAAGTTACGAGCAACGAGGATGACGAGAGCAGTCGTGACGGCGCTGATGATTACGAT
>JAYULG010000361.1:0-2406 GCA_043763755.1 Akkermansiaceae bacterium
TTTTCAAACTCGGGTAAAAGCCCCGCAATGAGCCGATTCGTCTCCCGTGCATTGCGTAAATGCAGCCGGGTGCGGATGGGATCTTGCACGTCGTTTCCATCACTTTCGCCGATTCGTATGATCAAACCTTCTATCTTTGGAAAATCATCGAGCACACCGCAAACGAGCCCACGATAGTAGTTTTCTAGCACTTGTGGATCGTCACCCAGCCCAGCCGCTACCGCATTGGTCAGCGGCAGGACATCTGTGGTGAGGAAAATTTTTAGCCGATATTCGTCATGCAGGATCTCGAAGAACCGCGTGAATTTCTCTCGGAAATGCGCAATGCTCGCGGCAATTTCTGGTTCATGCAGAGGATGGGGTGCGAGATGCGCGAGGTCATCCAGCGTCACTGCGTCGTATCCTTGCGCTGAGACTTGCGCGCCGAAACTGCGCAGGTCTTCCTCAATTCTCTGCCACTCTGTCGGCCCTGCCTCCGCGAGATGCACGAAGGGAATCTTGGACCAATTCACGCGCTGTTTTCCGTAGCCTCTGAAAAATGGGCCAATGGCGTCGATGAGAAATAATTCCATGAGCTAGCGCGATGTTAGAGTCGGACGCTCAGCCTACTAGATTTTGAAAATGACGGAATCGTCACAAAGCCGTCACAGCAGCTCGACTCCGAAAAAATCCTTCATCACCTCTCGATAAACATCCCGTTTGAATGCCGGCAACCACTCCAACTCGAATTCTGCGGGCGGGATCCAGCGGTATGCGCGGAATTCTTGTTGCTTCTGATGCACGTTTATTTGAGGTGCATGTGCCTTCAAGTGGCAGAGAAAATAAGTCTGCTCTTGGCCGTGGCTGCCATGCTTGCGGAGCTTTTTATTACGTGCTTTCACAGGGTAAAGATAGCGGTAGCCATCGCGCCGCCCGACAATTTCGTAATGCCCAGCGCACAGCCCCACCTCTTCATTCACCTCGCGGAACAGTGCTTGCTCCAGCGTCTCACCATCGTCCACGCCCCCTTGCGGAAACTGCCATGCACCAGGGACAGTCGCACGCTCGCAGATGAGCAGATTTCCATCTGAGTTCACCACCAATGCAGCGACGTTGGGACGATACCTAACCACTCTCAAAGAGTGAACGCCGCGCGCAGGAATGACAATAATTAAGTTTGCTTAAGCTTCACCAGCGTGTGCGCTTGGCTAGCAGAGTGCAGAGAGTGATCGCCACCAAGATGGAGGTGGAAGCTTCCGGCACCTGCGCTGCTACAATCGCTTTTCCCGGCACCGTCTCCCACGCCCAACCATGCAGGGTAATTCTTGGAGCCACTCGTGAAAAGGGAGAGACATCAAAATACCCATAGTGGACTCCATCCTCCGCATGAAATTCCACGCCGATGGCCGAGCGCTCGCTAAACTGCGTGTTGTGACCCGAGAAAGAAACCTGGATAATGCCGGTGGCAACGATTTTCCCCGGTGATACAAATCCATCAATAAAATCACTCGAACTCCAAGCGACGTTGGTTCCAGACAAATTGATTCCGATGGGATAGCCAACCCCCAAGGAAGCCACTGGCCCTCCGATGTTTGGCGGCGGATCTAGACGGATCACTAGCCGATTTACGAGCTCCGTCCGCAGACCGACATCTGAATAGGTGGTCGTAAATGTGAAATCGGTAGTCCCATTGCCATCCATATCGTAGGGAAAGTAGAGAACCACATTTTCTGAGAAATTCGATATCTCAATGGGCAGCGGTAACACATTTACTATGACTGCCGCATTTGTGGCTGCACTAGCCAGCATCCAGCCAGATAGGATCGCCGAGAATGCTTTCACTGGCCCCTCCTCATCCGCCAGAAGCGTTTGTCGTCACCCGCGTTTCTCATGACAGTAGTGGTATTGGTTTGATTTACCGAGAGCACAGAACCTTCATCCGTCCACACCACCAAGTCGGGGGAACTTTGAATGGTAAAAACCGCGTTGGGATCTGCCGAGTAGGTAAGTAGATACTCGGTAAGGGTTGGAGAGGCGGTGAGCGAGTCAATCGTCGGCAAAAGGGCAGTGACCCCACCTGCCACCACCGAAACGATTTGTGCAGTAGCGGGTTGCGGGCTGGGGTTGAAGGGTTGCTCTACAGGCAGAGCGCCAGAGTGGGTGACGGTGATGCGGTAGCGGCCTGCGGCTGGCACCGCGATGGACGCTTTCTCCACGTTGTTCCGGTTGTCCACCCCGCGTGTGGCAGCTTGCGAGCGAATTGCCTCGGTCTCGTTTGTGAGATCTGGATTGAGAACCCATGGCAGGAAGGTGCTCACCGGATTTCCTACGAGGAGGCTGGTGGTATCTGCACCTAGATACTCAACCCTCAGGTCGATGTTATTCACCAACATCGGTCTTTGAGACTCGGGAGTGGAAACCACGGTG
>JAYULG010000362.1:0-2394 GCA_043763755.1 Akkermansiaceae bacterium
GGCTTGGTTGGTGCGGTCGAGAAGGGCGGTGCTGTTCGCACGCGCGCTATCGGTGGCGACGGGTGGTGTCGTGGGCGAGGCACTACCCGCGGCTGGGGTAGCTCCGGCTCCGGCTCCTGCAAGGACGGTGCCAGCTCCATAGATGGCGGCGTGACTGCTTGAAAGGCCGCTGATGAGGACGGTGAAGCCGATGAAGGCGGGTGCTCCATATCTTAGCGGTGTGCTGAAGAGTGCGGTGGGCCGGAAGTAGAAACGCTTGGGCTTCATAGGAAGTTGTTAATTTTTGAGAAAGTTGAGAATCAGCGCTGAGTACTTTGCTCGGGTAGGGCGTTGAGTTTGCCGAGTTCAATTTCGTTAATAGCGGCGGGGTGATCGCGCAGGAGTTGCGCTAGAAATTCTTGGCGGAGCTGTTGGGTGCTTTCACTGCGCATGCGAGAGGCGAGTTCCGAGCGGATTTGGGCGAGCGGTGGCGTATGGGCTTCGCGAACGTCCAGGAGCTTGATGATGTGCCAGCCGTCTTTGAGGGCGATGGGCTCGGAGTGGGAATCGAGAGCGAGCTTGGGAAGTTTCTCGCGGATTTCCGGTTGAATTTGTTCCTCGGTGAGCCAACCAATTTCACCATTTTTGGCAGCACTAGCAGGTTCTTCGCTGGTGACTTTGGCGATGGTGGCAAAATCTGCTCCTTTGGCTTTGAGTTGCTTGAGGGTGGCATCAAGCTTGGCTTTGTCTTTGGCGATGTAAATTTGGGCGAGGTGATAGCTCTTGGGGATGAGGAGTTTTTCCTTGGCAAACTCGTAGGCGGCGGTGAGTTCGGCTTCGCTTGGGTATTCAACAGGAAGAGTGGTGCGGCTCTTGATGTAGGCCTCGGTGAGAGCGGCCTCGCGGGCGCGGACGAGGGTGGTGATGACGGCGGGGTCTTGATCGAGTTTTTCATCAAGAGCATTCCGTAGAACCAAACGTTGCACGAGGAGGTTGCGGACGTATTGACTGAGGGCGGCAGGATCTTCGGTAATGGCGCCGGGGTTATTGGCTTGGAGGCCGGAGAGGATTTCGCGAACTTCGTCTGACGTGACTTCGATATCGCCTATCTTGCCCAATACACTGGGCTCCGCGTATAGAGGAACAAGCGTGATTCCTAAAATTATGAAGAGAGATTTCATTGAGTCAGTAAAG
Organism: Akkermansiaceae bacterium; assembly: GCA_043763755.1. GTDB lineage: Bacteria > Verrucomicrobiota > Verrucomicrobiia > Verrucomicrobiales > Akkermansiaceae > Luteolibacter. The sequence continues at coordinate 1,174 of JAYULG010000362.1, forward strand.
GGAACCCCTCGTGAATACGGTTGCAAGTGACGATTCAGTTACTTTTTTGCCTCGATGCGATTGTTGAGGATTTGGTCTTTGTAGCCTTGGACGAGGTTTTCGACCTTCACGCGGCTGTTGCCGATGAAGGGTTCACGGGCGGAGAGGGCTTTGCCGAGGGAGAAGCTTTCGAAGCGGTCTAGGATTTCGTTAGAGGCATTGAAGAGGGCGATGTTCTTGGTTTCACGGTCGGCAATGGTGCGCTTCTGAATGGCGTTTTCGGAGGCGAGCTTGGCGCGTTCTCCTTCCTTGGTGCGGGCAACTTCGGCGGCTTTTTGGTAGCCGGCTTTCCATTTTTCGAGAGCCTCTGTGAACTGGACGAGGCGCTTTTCACGCTCGGCGAGTTTGTTGTTTAGAGCGGCAATGGATTCATCGGTCCTGACCTTCTCGGCGTTGCTTTCTTTGGCAAGTGTCGCGATCCGCTTTTCGAGAGTGGTGATTTTTTCGTTGAGTTGCACGGCATTGGCATCGGCTGCGGCTTGGGCAGCTTGGGCATTCGCGCTTTCGGTTTGGGCGGTGCGGAGTTGGAGCGTCACAGCGCGCAGTTGCTCGCGGATTTTCAGCGTGGGGTCCACTTCCTCTGCGGCGTGGAGTGCAGGTGAAAGGGCGGCAAAGAAGGCAGCAACGAGCCACAGAGATGAGCGGGAAGTGAGAGTCATGAGAGTGTTAGAATTTTGCGTTGATATCGAGTTGCAGTGTATCGGTGCTGAGGGGTGGGCCATCGATTTCATCAGAGCTTAACCAACGAATTCCAAAGCGGACGGCAGGGGTGATGGCGAGACTCCCGCCGAGAGTGAAGCCTTGGAGATTGGTGCCGCCGCCGCCGAAATTTGAGTCGGTAAAGCCATCGACAACTGCGTCGCTTTCCACGTAGCGGTAGCCGAAGGTGCCTAGCCAATCACCAAATTTCTCAAGCGCAGGATTTCCGAATTGGAAGGCAACATTCCATGCCATGTCACCGCCCTCGAATTCGCCCAAGGAACCGACAGTGCGGCCGGGCCTACCGTTACTGAAAGCGTTAGCGGCGACTTCTTGGCGATCAAAACCGATGTTTTTGGTGACTTCCGCGAGGGCAGTGAGGCGGAAGGGTTCGAAGCCATCGTATTCCAGTTTACCGGTGATGGTTAGATTGCGGAATTCTGAGGCGAGGCCGTAATATTGAAATTGGTTGGTGGTGCCGAA
>JAYULG010000363.1:0-8363 GCA_043763755.1 Akkermansiaceae bacterium
GCGGGCGATGGCGTGTTTTTCCTCCTTGCTGCAGAAGTTGGTGGAGAGCAGATCGCGGGCGGTGTCGGCGCAGGCGTTCTGGGTGAAGTGGACGAGGTAGACGGGCGAGCGGCCTTGTTCGTTGAGCTCGGCGACTTTTTCCTGGAGCTGGGTGGTGGAGTATTCGAATTCGAGCGGGACCGGACGTTGGTCGGACTGGACGAGGGTGGTGGGCGAACCTGTTAGCGCGGTGAGTTGTTTGGAGAAAAACGAGGAGTCACCGAGGGTGGCGGACATGAGGAGGAAGCGGGCGCGTGGCAATGTTAGGAGCGGGATTTGCCAGGCGGCGCCGCGCGAGTGGTCGGAATAGTAGTGGAACTCGTCCATGATGACGTCGTCCACCGGGGCGCTCGCGCCGTCGCGGAGGGTGATGTTGGCGAGAATCTCGGCGGTGCAGCAGATGACCGGGGCGTCGTGGTTGACGGTGGCGTCGCCGGTGATCATGCCGACGTTTTCCGGGCCGAGGACGTGGCAGAGAGAGAGGAATTTCTCGTTGGCGAGCGCCTTGATCGGGACGGTGTAGTAGGAGCGGCGGCCCTGGCAGAGGGATTTGAACTGGAGGGCGAGCGCGACGAGGGATTTCCCGGAGCCGGTGGGGGTGTTGAGGATGACGTTGTTGCCGGCGAAGAGCTCGAGGATGGCTTCTTCCTGGTGGTCGTAGGGTTCGGTGTCGGTCGCGGTGAGGTAGTCGAGGAAAACGTTGAGGATGTCGTCCGGGGTGGGGTTTTCGGGGAGATTCTTACGGCTGAGCGGGGCGGACATGGGGGGATTGTGGAGAGGGAAGAGTTTGCCGCAAAGGCGCAAAGGGTGCGGAGGAGCAATTCTCATCGAAAGAAACGGCTGGCAATGAATTCTTGGATCTTCATCGTCCTGCCGATGTCGAAATACAAAGAGCAACGACTCCAGCAGATCGAAGGAGAGCGCCTGCAACGTGCGAAACGTCGCCGTTGGGTCACGGTTATTGCTACGGTGGTGGTTCTTGCGGCTGGAGCGGCGATTTGGCACCGTAACGCAAACGCCCCAAAGGCGAATGCCATTTCTTCCAAAATATCGACAGATGAGAAGTGGACTCTTGCTGCATTGCTGGCACTCAAACCGCATCAAATTGGGGAGTTGGACATAGGACTCACCAATCTCCTCTGCGCGGAGGGGCTTCGTGGATCGGAAAATCTGGATTTGGACAAGTCGCTCAACCGCCTCGACGAAATGGCAACGCGTGTAAGGCTGGAAACTGACCGCAACATGCACCGCTTCCGCTCAAACCCCGCCGAATCCGAAAACTCCGAGCCGTATTATCGGATGGCCATGCTCGTGACCGTGCTCCAGCAGGACTTCGGAATCATTTACAATCCGGATCGGGTCACTCCCGTCGGGGTGTTCGAATCGAACGACAAATTCTTCGCGGATTCGCGCGACGTTTTCATCCACGGTCTCACCGGGGAAACCAAATCGGGCACCTGCTCTTCCCTGCCCGCGTTCTACATCGCCGTTGGCCGACGACTGAAATATCCGCTCTCGCTCGTCAGTGCTAAAAATCACTTATTCGTGCGCTGGGAAGACCAGGAAACTCGCCTCAATATTGAAGCCGCTGCCGTTGGGATGAACACCTACGATGACGCCCACTATCGAAAATGGCCGTATCCAATGACGACGCAGGAGGAGAAAGATAACGGGTTCATCAAGAGCATGACTGCCGCCGAGGAATGCGCCGTGTTTATGTCGATCCGTGGACATTGCCTGATGGCCGCAGGAAAGAGCGATGAAGCGCTGGAGGCTCACGAACAGGCTGCCCGCTTCGCCCCGCAAGCAAGGCTTTACGGAATCATTCTCGACATCGCCAAGCGCGAAGCTGCCGCTCGCGCTGCGCCGAAACCCCGAGGAGTTGGAATGCCGCCAGATCCGACTCTTTGGGACGATCCTCCCGAAACCGCTTGGATGCTCTGGCATCAGCAACAAGCCATACGAAATCCAAGACCACTCCTTCCCGGCGAACCAGCCGATCCCACACCCCGCCCACCAATGCCAGGTCAACCTTTCGGGAATCCCAATTTCGGCTTGCCGCCGTCCCAACAAAACCGCTAAGTATTCATAGAAGCAGGTAAACTTATGAAAAATCTCAAATTCAGCTTATTCGCGCTCGTTCACTTGGTCTTAATGGCGAACTCAGCCCAAGCGCACTACGATCCGAATATCGGGCGTTGGCTTAGCCGCGATCCCATCAATGAAACTGCGTTTTGGACGATAAACGGAGATTCGGATCAGCTTAAAGACTTAATCACCGAAAAAATCTTCGAAAAGGTTAAAAGTAGCAGCGACAGGGACTCTCAAATAGCGTCCCAGAAACTGCTAATTAAATGGCTTGGAGGTCAACTCGATCCTAACCAAGCAGCGGAGAGTCTGGGAGTAATGCATGGATTGGATTATGCTTTTGTAGCGAATGATTCCATCAATAGCACAGACACGTTAGGATTGGACAGGGAGCTTCAAGGATCGGGGCTGCATCAATTCCTCGTTCTTGAAGACTGGAAAGACGTTGGAGGTAAATGGGTTTCAACTGGTGCTACAGAATGGAATTTCGGCCCTGCAAACTATTTCCTTAGCTTTGGAAGCGTAGCGTTACTTGCTCCTGTCCCAGGAGTTGTTTGGACAGATAGTGGAGGATTCGAGAATCCATTCAAATCAAACCCGTGCCAAGACATAGTGGCAAAAGCAAAATTATCTCAGGCGGAAGCAAGGCCGCCTTGGTACAGCTTTTGGGGTTTTAACTGCAGAGACTTTGCAGAAATTCATTTAGATGTTGTAATGAGGGATAACAACTACAAGGACTGTTGTAATCCTGATGGAACCAAGTGGGAAAGATGAACATTTCTAAATGAGTCAGAATGAATGTCGCATTAAAATCGGTCGCTATCTTAGGTCTCATTGGATTGCCATTTGGGTTGATCGAAGGGATGTGGTCTGAGCCTTCGATGAGAGGTTTTGCTCGTAAATTTGATGGTTCTGTAACTATGTGGATTTTATTTGTAGTTTATTATTTGATTCTAGTGACAATCTGGATCCGTAAGATCGGGCACGATGCAAAGCGCGATAATGAGAATGTAGATACAATCACATAATAGGCGTAATTTCGTGCCCTTTGGAGATTTTGCACAGATCCATTTCAATGTGGGAATGAGTGACAAAAACTACGGGGAAAAATGCCGTAATTCAGACGGCACGAAATGGGAACAATAGAGTATTTTCATGATGAGGAATTTACTCAGTTGGTGGGCATGGCTTAGTTTGATGACGTTACCCTTCGGCATCATAGAAAGTTCGTGGTCAACTCCTTCGACTAGGAATTTTGTCAAATGGTTCGAGAGATGCTGGATTTACTGGGTATCTCTGGTTTGTTATTTCGCAAGTCTGGCTTTCGCTTTTATGCAGTGGAGGAAAAGGGTGAATGCTGGATTGCTTGGCTGCTCAAAATAGACGCCGTGGCGGAGGATTTTCGAGAGTTCGCGGCCGTAGGGGGAGCGGAAATCGGCGTCGTCGAGAGCGCGGGCGATGGCGTGTTTTTCCTCCTTGGTACAGAAGTTGGTGGAGAGCAGGTCGCGGGCGGTGTCGGCGCAGGCGTTCTGGGTGAAGTGGACGAGATAAACGGGCGAGCGGCCTTGTTCGTTGAGTTCGGCGACTTTTTCCTGGAGCTGGGTGGTGGAGTATTCGAATTCGAGCGGGACGGGGCGTTGGTCGGACTGGACGAGGGTGGTGGGTGCGCCGGTTAGTGCGGTGAGTTGTTTGGAGAAAAACGACGAGTCGCCGAGAGTGGCGGACATCAGGAGGAAGCGGGCGCGGGGCAATGTGAGTAGCGGGATTTGCCAGGCGGCGCCGCGTGAGTGGTCGGAGTAGTAGTGGAACTCGTCCATGATGACGTCGTCCACCGGGGCGTTTGCGCCGTCGCGGAGGGCGATGTTGGCGAGGATCTCCGCGGTGCAGCAGATGACCGGAGCCGTGTGGTTGACGGTGGCGTCGCCGGTGATCATGCCGACGTTTTCCGGGCCGAGGACGTGGCAGAGGGAGTTTTGGTAAAAGCTGAAATTCTGAAATCTGAAGCGCTGAAATGGAAATAAAGGACAAGGCCGTCTGGTCCAATTGGCCTTTGCAGAGGGATTTAAACTGGAGGGCGAGGGCCACCGATGATTTGCCAGAGCCGGTGGGGGTGTTGAGGATGACGTTGTTGCCAGCGAAGAGTTCGAGGATGGCTTCCTCCTGATGGTCGTAGGGTCCGGTGGCGGTGAGGTAGTCGAGGAAGGTATTGAGGATGTCGTCCGCAGTGGGGTTTTCGGGGAGGTTCTTGCGACTGAGCGGGGCGGACATCTGGCGAACATTGAACAACGAACGTGAAACATTGAACATTGAAATAAGAGATGCCGTCCCCTCTTCACTTCAACGTCGATGTTGGACGTTCGATGTTCGATGTTCATCGAGAGTTTACCGCAAAGGCGCAAAGGGCGCGGAGGGGCGCAAAGTTTATGGATGGAGCGAAACGCGGAGGCGGGGAGGTCGTAGAGAAGGCTAGCTTCACGACTTCACCGGAGACATCAAAGCCCTCCTTGAAGGCAAGGATCAATGAGTATCTACTGGGACGCGGCGAGGCACCAACCTAGCGCGGTTTCAGCAAAGCGAAGCAAGAGGCAGAAACATTCGTAATGACTGTTCCTCGTCCCGGATGAATCCGTATTTGGCGTAAAAGGAGACCAGCTCCTCGTCGGCAGGATCGACAGCTAGACCAACGCCACCCACACCGCGCATGGAACCTGCGGCGATTTCACGGGCTGCAGCGAGCAACAGCCTAGCGACTCCTTGTCCCTGCCAATTCTCTGCCACTGCCAGTCTGCCGAGCAGCACGATGGGAAGCGGCATGGTAGGGAGCCCTTTGGCTGTGCCGGGCCAGTTGGCGGCTTTTGCCAGCGTGCTGGTAAGGGTGAAGTATCCAAGAATCGGCTTGGGGTTGTGGTCGATTCGCTCGACCATCACGCGGGTGATGCTCACGCCCTTGGTGAGGTGGCCTTTCGCGGTTTCGCGCAGATAACGGTCCAAGGATTCACTCCCGCAGCGAAATCCCTTCCGGTCGTGATCATCTGACAACAGTTCAAGATCGAATTCGGACATGGGTGGCGAGATCCTTGGCGGCTTTTTTTGCGGCGGCGTTGACTAAAGGGGGCTTTATGAGCAAGCGCTGGATATTCTCCGAGGCCTCGACGCTCAGACTCCAATACTTCTCCTCCTCAAGAACGCGCTCTGCTTCCCGGGAAACCACCTCTAGGACGAAGGCCGCTACGGACTGGCCACGGATGGCTGAGGCTTCCTTGAGCCGTTTGGCCGTGCTCTCAGGGAAGCGGGGATTCACGCGCACCACTTTGCTGCCGCTTTTACTACCGACCGTTTTCATGAGGGGATGATACCGCCATGATGGCTGCGATCAATCAGGAAATGACACTGTTTTGACACCAAGAATTTAATTGGATGGTGGGATGAACTTGCCGGCGAAGAGTTCGAGGATGGCTTCTTCCTAGTGGTCGTAGGGCTCGGTGTCGGTGTTTGTGAGGTAGTCGAGGAAGGCGTTGAGGATGTCGTCCGCAGTCGGGTTTTCGGGGAGATTCTTGCGGGAGAGCGGGGCGGAGGAATAGTTTGAAAAGCCGCTCGCATCTGCGACGGAAGTGCGGCATTTTTCCGGCATCAGCATGCTGACTATTACGCCAACTGCCGCTCGCGGTAATCTTTCCGAATTGCTGCGCCGAGCCCTCAAGGGAGACGATATTGGCATCGTCGTGGATGGGAAAATCGTCGCCCTTCGTCCGGTCGGGGTGGAGTCGATGGACTACGCAACGCGTGAATACGGCGCGACGGGCGCGGAATTGGATCAATTCGAAAAACGAACCCATGGCCAAATCGAAAAAGCCCGGAAAGAAGGCGAGCTCCGCGACTTCACCGGAGACATCGAAGCCTTCCTTGAGGGCAAGGGGCAATGACGAGCTGCTTGAAATTCTTCGCTCCAAGTCGAAGTCTGAGCGTCTGGAAATCGGCGATGCGATCAATCAGGTTCTTGAAAGCTGGGGCCGTCCCCATGGGCATTCGGGCATTGGCATCCGCCGCCTTACAAAGAGCATTTTCGAGTGCCGGGTCGGCCTAGATGACAGGCAGGCATTTGTGTTCATCGCGACACCGCCGAAGCTGGTTTTCTTCTTCCTCGGCGACCACGATGAGATTAAGAAATTGATTTGATCCAACGGGTGAGGCTCCGCGATTGAAGCTACGCAGTGGTAATCCGTAAGTGGCGCTCCCGGTTTACGTGGCTTGACAAACTTATCAAATGGGACTATTTAATTTCCCATATGAATAAATCTTCTCTGAAACCTAAAGCCAAAGCCCGATTCGCCGGGCCATCAAAACTCGGCTTATTGGGCTCAACATCCGCAGAAAAACTCAGCGGAAATATCGTCCAATCCTGCATCCATGGCCCTTCCGGAAAAACCTCCGATTCGCCGCTCACCGCCTGCATACTCATCAAATCCCTGAAGGCGGGATTGCCCATGACAGAGCTGGCATCTCTCCGCGCCAGTCTCGATCTGCCGATGGACCGGCTCGCGCCCCTGCTTGGCATTTCAAAGGCCACGCTCCACCGTCGCAAAGCCGCCGGACGGCTCGATCCCGCCGAGTCCGACCGCGTCGTGCGCTTCGCCCGCCTGATGGGCAGAGCCGTTGCAGTTCTGGAAACCGAAGAGAACGCCCGTTCTTGGCTGACCTCGCCCCAGTACGGACTGGGTGGCGCCGTGCCTTTGGACTACGCAGGAACCGAAGTGGGAGCCCGTGAGGTTGAGGATCTTCTCGGACGCATCGCCTACGGAGTCTATTCCTGATGAGACGAGCCTTTCGAATCGTCCGAGAATTCCACGCCGCCACCGCCTTCACCGGCGAAGGCGCGGCGCTCCACGGTGGCCGATGGAATTCTCCCGGTGCCCGGGTTGTTTACACCAGCGCCTCCGCCTCCCTCGCCGCTCTCGAAACGCTGGTGCATTTGAATCCAGCCCTGCGCTTCAAGTATGTCATTTTCCAAATCGAATTCGACGAGGCTCTGGTCGAAAATCTCCCGCCAGCCAGCCTCCCGGCCGGGTGGCGGGAAGAACCGCCGCCACCCGCCACCAAACGCCTCGGCGATGCCTGGGCGAAACAAGCCCGATCGGCGGTCCTCGAACTCCCCAGCATCATCATCCCCGGCGAGTCCAACTTCATGCTCCACACCTCCCACCCGGATTTCAAATCCATTACCATCGGCAAGCCGGAGCTGTTCTCTTTCGATTCACGGCTGCTTCCGTGATTGAGAACGAGAAATGTTGAACCGTGAAACCCGACCCAATGGACTTCTTCATCGGCAACCACGATGAGATTCAGAAATTGATTCGATCCAACCGATGAAAAGAAGAGCCTGTCAAAACACCCACCGTGGCAGCGACTTCCGCGATTTCCTCGCTGGCAGATGCATCCTTCCCGAGGTGGAAGTGCTGGCGCTCAAGCGCGTGGTTTCCCTCCCACTCCAGCAGATCCTCGAGCAGGAAAATCAGCGGAGTGTAACATGAATTGGTGGGCAACTCCGCCGAAGACCTTGGACTGCGTGCAGCCTGCTGCCGCTTTTGGCAATGCAGCCTGCTGCGAGCTGATGCGAAGATCCGCTGATGGATAAGACGCGGCACCACCGCGCAGTCGCAGCAGGCTGCCGGACCGAAAGCGACAGCAGGCTGTAGCAGTCCAAAGCACGAAGCCTCGTTACCCACCACTTTCAGTTACACCCGAACCAGCCGGGCCTCACTGGACCGGATGCTCGATCCCTCAAACCCTTCACTCACCGTGGCCAGCCTCGGAAAAGCCGCCGCCGCTCTCGGCCGGAAGGTGGAACTGCGCTTCGTGCCTGCTTGATGTTAATCCGTGAGCTAGATCCTATTTAACCAAACCACTCCACTGTTGCTCAGACAATTATTTCAATCTCTGTTCAGTCGCCGACACGCGGAAAAATCCGTGTTGTAAAGTGAGCGGAATTCCAATAATCCATCCACCAGAAATGGGGAAGAGCAATACATACGCAACATCTGAAGCCGACACGCAAACCTGCATCGTGGAAGAGAGAGGGATTCAGAGGGAGTTTGAGGATATGATGAAAAAGCGTGTTCCGGTATCCTACTTAGACGCAGTCCGGCAGCGTAAAAATTATGTGTTCTCGTTTTTCTCTGGATGCGGGTTCCTAGATCTCGGGTTTGAAAAATCGGGCTTTGAGGTGGCGATGGCCAACG
>JAYULG010000364.1:0-2357 GCA_043763755.1 Akkermansiaceae bacterium
ACTGCGGAGATCGCATAATAATCACGGGTGGGCAGGGGATCGAATTTATGATCATGGCAGCGGGCGCACGATACGGTGATGCCAAGCATCGCGCTCGAATAGGTGCCCACCCAATCATCTAGCTCATCGGCACGGTAGCGGCGGCTCCAGCCATTCATCACCCACGGCCCTGCGGGTAGGAAGCCGGTGGCAGCGATGGCGGAAGGGTCGTTAGGAGCCATGTGATCGCCCGCGAGCTGCCATTGGAGGAATCGATCGTAAGGCATGTCATCGTTGCAGGCATCGATCACGAAGTCTCGGTAGGTGAAGGCGTCCGGGCGATTCCAATCCAGCTCGTAGCCGCTGCTTTCTGAAAATCTTGCGACGTCGAGCCATGAGCGGGCGGCCATTTCACCATAATGTGGGGAGGCTAGCAGCGCATCTGCCACTTCTGCGATAGTCTCAGGCGAGACATTTTCGAGCGCTTCCGGCGCAGGTGGCAAGCCCGTGAGTAGCAGGTAAAGGCGGCGGGCCAACACCGGAGAACTTGCAGGCGGGGCGAAAGTAAGATTGACCGCGGTATGTTTTTCCGCGACGAAGGCATCAATAGGATTGGCATGTCCGTTGCTCGGTAAAGCAACCTCTGTGAGCGGGCGAAATGACCACCAAGCACGATCACTATCCGTGACGACCATGGGCGGCTTGGGCGCAGTGGAAACAGAGCTGCCATCTTCCGGCCATGCCGCACCAGCTTGAATCCATTCCCGCAGGAGGGAGATTTCACTTGGGTCGAGAGCTTTATGGCCGCGCTTACGAGGCGGCATTTGTTCCTCAGGGTCGGTGCTTACGATCCGTAAAATAAGCGGGCTAGCATCCGGCTGATGCGGGAGAATTGACTTTCCACTATCTCCGCCATGAAGGGCGGCAGCACGTTGATCTAGCCGGAGATCACCTTTCACTTTGTCTGCCCCATGGCATTCCACACAGTGTTTTTCAAGGATGGGGCGGACATCAGCGGTAAAGTCTGGGGTGGCCTGTGCCACACCAGCTACTATACCTATCACTGAGGATGTTAGACGGAACATCATTGCACGCGGAAAATATGGATGACGGCAGAATCTTTCAATCAAATTCAGGCTCTCCGGGCAATTCGACGAATACTATTTCGCGATTTTTTAGCTAACTAATTGATCTTACAATGAGTAGTGGCTGCCCAGCTTTCACACTTGCCCCCTCGCTCACCAGAATTTCTATAATCTCTACCACTTCATCGGATAATAGTGGAATCTCCATCTTCATTGCCTCCAGGACTAGCGCAGTGGCCCCTGCTTGGAGAGTGACACCTTTCCCGGTCTCTATTTTCCATATACTACCCGTCACAGGGCTATCCAGCGTGCAGCATCCCTCGGGTATGGCAATGACCTCTTCGATCATGGTGGCATCTAACGGGGCATCCATGTTTAGCCCTGCTAGCTCCCAGCATTTACGCTCAGCCTCGAAAGCGGTGCGTTGTTTTTTCTGAAACGCTGAAATCTCTGTGGCATGATCTGACAAAAATTTTTCATAATCCGCATAGCGGAAAACTTGCTCCTCAATCTTCAATCGATGCCGCCCGAGTAATACATCCTCGCGCAAGCTCAGCAGTTTTTCCGCACTCACCGGATAGAAGCGGAGCTGATCAAAGAAGCGCAACAGCCATGGGTTTTGGAAATCTTTTGTTTTACGCCAGCGGTTCCAAACGGGAATGGTCCTACCCGTTAATTGATAACCACCCGGCCCCTCCATGCCATAGATACATAGATACGCGCCACCTATACCTACTGCATTTTCGGGTGTCCAGGTGCGCGCAGGATTGTATTTAGTGGTGACCATCCGGTGCCGTGGATCCAGCGGGGTGGCCACAGGTGCGCCGAGATATACATCGCCTAGCCCCATCACGAGATAGGAGGCATTGAAGAAGAGTTGATAGACTTCTCCAATAAATGCCAAGCCATTGATGCGACGTATAAATTCTAAGTTGCTAGGGCACCATGGTGCATCAGGATTGACTCCTTGCATGTAGCGGCGGACGGCTTCTTGGGTGCTGGGATCATCCCAACTCAGGGGTAAATGCACGATCCGCGTGGGCACTTCGATCTGATCGAGCGCTGCCATTTCTGTGAGTTGTAGGCGGATTTTTTCCCAGAGATCACAACGCGATACCACACACGGATCAAAGTGGACTTGGAGCGAGCGAATGCCGGGTGTGATATCTATGACACCGGGAAATGACTGCGTTTTAAGCCATTCGTAAACAATGTGTACCTTGAAGCGGAGCTTGAGATCGAGCTGGTGTGGCCCGAACTCGATGAGGAAATATCGATCACCCGCCCGGCGCA
>JAYULG010000365.1:0-8289 GCA_043763755.1 Akkermansiaceae bacterium
CGGATGATCGTGCAACTGGGTGGGACTCCATCGTAGATCAGCCGAACTTCATTGGTCCGTTCAGCTATTGGCAAAGACAAGGCATGAATTTAGCTGGCACAGCAGTCGCTTTGAAACAACGGTTAAGTTTAATTCCAGATTTAAGTTCTAACAAGTTTCTCGGTCAGTCCAACTTTGTCAATCCGGGCATCTTCATTGCGGGCTTGGGTGAAGAATGGGAGATCACACCACGCTTGCGCGGTTTCGCAAATTTGAACTATCTTCTGTTCATGGAAACAAACGCGATCGCCTCCGCTCTTGTCACGAATGATATCGACAGGGAAATCGGCTGGGATCTCAGTTTGGGAGTGGAATATAGACCATTTCTCACAGATAACTTAAAGCTTAACATGGGCTTAGGCGTTCTTATTCCAAGGGCAGGTTACAGAGAAATCTACAGCAGATCCTCCACTGGCGTGGAAGGCTACACACCTGACAATCCAGAAGACGTGCCAAGGATGCTGAGCAGCGGCTTCCTCTCTGCAACCATGACATTTTGAAAATGAAGCGACTCTATATATATCTCCGCATCGCTTGCGCACTGGCAGTTCACGGGATGAACCTCTCGGGATTTGCCCAAGATTCTAGTCCTAGCCATAGGAGTCTATTTGGCCCACCCATCGCCGCGAAGGAAGTTTTACCTAAGAGTGACGTCGCCATTCCCAAGGCAAACAATTTTGATCAGTCAAAAGCAGCAGTCATGTTAAAGAGCCGTGGCTGTATTAGTTGTCATGAAAATTCACATGATCCGCATGGTAGCGAGTATGTGCGGCTGGGCTGCACAGATTGCCACGGCGGCGATCCCACGCCCGGCCTTACGATGCGCCAATCTCACCCGGAACCGCGCAATCCATTTTTCTTTGAAAGCTCGGCAAACCCAAATTCGAGTGATGTGCTCCTTAATCACGAGTCACCCGAGTATATCCAATTTGTAAATCCAGGAGACCTGCGGGTTGCAAAAAAAACATGTGGTGACTGCCATGCGGATTCCGTAAATCACGTAAATCACAGCATGATGCGCCATGGTGCCATGTTATGGGGTGCGGCTGCTTATAACAATGGTGCTTATCCATTAAAAGATGCGATCTTTGGCCAAGCTTATGGTGCCAATGGAGTTGCTCTGGCATTGAAAAGCCCCATCAATGTGACACCCGAAATGCAGCGCACCATGGGCATCGTGGATGAAATTTTTCCACTACCCCGCTTCAATGTTTCGCAACCGGGCAACCTTTTCCGGATCTTTGAAAAGGGCGGCACCAAGCTGAGCGACCTCGGGAACCCTGATCCTACAGAACCACCGGGCAGACCTTTCCGCCGCCTCGGTGAGCGTGGGCTTGGCACACTTTCGCGAGTAGATCCGGTGATCATCGGTGCGCATAAAACGCGCTTGCACGATCCATTGTTAGACTTCTTTGGCTCGAATGATCGCCCTGGGGACTATCGCTCCAGCGGGTGCACTGCTTGCCATGTTGTTTATGCAAATGATCGCTCACCCTCTAACTCAGGATGGTATAGCTCATTTGGAAATCAGGGCTTGTCTTTTAATCCAGACCCGATGATTTCCAAGAAGGAAAAAGGTCACCCCATTGCCCATAAGTTTACCCGTAGCATACCCTCCAGCCAGTGCATGACATGCCACATGCATCAAGGAAATATGTTTGTGAATCCATATCTCGGATACACATGGTGGGATCAAGAATCAGATGCAGAAGTCATGTATCCCAAGGAACAAAAGGATCCAACGGATGAGGAGATGGTAAATTCGCTTCGTAAAAATCCTGAGGCTGCTGCAGCGCGAGGATTATGGGGCGATGTAAATTTTCTCGAGAAATCTGCCGAGCTTAATCCTCATCTCAAGCATACACAGTTTGCCGACTACCATGGCCATGGTTGGGTGTTTCGTGCAGTATTTAAAAAAGATCGGGAAGGCAATTTATTGACGTTAAAAGATGAGAAGATTGCCCATGACGATAAGGATAAGTTCAAGAAAGCCGTGCACTTGAAAGACATCCATCTTGCAAAGGGAATGCAGTGTGTGGACTGCCATTTCCTCAATGATTCACATGGCAATGGATTACTCCACGTCGAGCCACGCGCAGCCACCGCCATCACTTGTATCGACTGTCATGGCACAGTGAGCAAACATACTAATCTCGTGACCTCCGGGGTAGGTGGCACCCTTGCAGCAGATGGTAAGATTAATCCAGTCAATCTACGGGAAAGTAATACTCCATTCGGCCCGCGGTTCTTTTGGAGCACGGATGGGAAAAAATTGATGCAACAATCTTCAATGGAGAAAGACCTCAAATGGGAGGTGCCACAAACTCTCGATACCGTCACCCCTGGCTCAGATCATTACAACGTGATGAGTGCATATGCCAAGACTCTCAGGCGTGACGGTAAAAATTGGGGGACTGTCCCAGACGATCCGAAACAATGTGGCAAGGACCTCGCCCATAGCAATGAAGCGATGGATTGCCAGACGTGCCACACCTCGTGGGCGACAAGTTGCTTCGGCTGCCATCTTCCCATGGAGGCGAATATGAAAATGGCAGCAAACAAGTTTGAAGGAACTACTTCGCGTAACTTCAGTTCATATAACCCACAAGTGGTGCGTGACGATGTTTTTATGCTCGGCCAAGACAGCACTGCGAAGGGAAACCGCCTCGCAGTCTTGCGCTCATCCAGCGCCGTGGTGGTGGGCTCGCAAGGAGCGAACCGCGAACAATTCTACAGTCAGCAGCAGACTGTTTCATCGGAAGGATACTCCGGGCAGGCATTCAATCCCCACTTTGCTCATACTACGAGTGGCGTAGGCACCACCAAGAACTGCACAGATTGCCATATCTCGGATAAAAACGATAACAACGCAATCATGGCTCAGCTCCTCGGATTCGGGACCGGGACTGTGAATTTTTTCGGGAGGTATGGCTACGTCGGCACGGATGAAGGCGTCGAGGGAGTGGTCTGGACGGAACGCGCTGAGCCACAAGCAGTGATTGGTAGCCATTTGCATAAAATCGCTTATCCAGACTTTTACAATGCGCACCTCACTAAACAATCAATATTAGAAACTGCGTATGACAGCCATTCCAAAGGCGGTGCATTGGATCTACAGGCGCGTGGGGAATATCTATATGCAGCCCTCGGAAAAAACGGCTTTGGTGTCTTCGATATCGCAAACATTGATAATAAAAGTTTCTCTGAGCGCATCGTCACCACACCAGTGTCAGCCATCGGACAAGATACGTTTATCAAAACCGCCCATGCCACTTCTGTGACTTTGCCGAGCACGCTCATCAACGATCCGAACCGCACTCGCCTACCACAAAACGAAGAGCGCCCGATCGCTGCCTACCATGGCTACGCTTTTGTGACCGATCTAGTAGAAGGCCTCATCGTGGTGGATGTCGCCACCCTGCTTGATGGAAATCCAGCGAACAATTTTATCAAGCGTGCCGCCACTTTCAATCCCGAGGGCAAACTTACTGGCGCGCGCCATGCTTGGATGGCGGGGCAATGGCTCTATATCACCACTTCCCAAGGACTCGCCGTAGTAGATGCCTCTGTGCCCACTTCTCCAATACTGGCTGGCAGCTATTCAGGGTCCGCACTCCGTGGTGCCCGGCAAGTGGCTGTGCAATGGCACTACTGTTTCGTTACCGATGATGATGGCTTAAAAGTATTTGATATATCAAATCCCGCGAAACCTATACCTATCTCTGGAGCATCTGTTTCACTCAATCATACAGCCGGACTTTATATTGCTAGAACTTACCTCTACATAGCAAATGGGTCTTCTGGTCTTACCATCATGGATGTGAAAAATCCGGAAAAACCGCGCCTCCTCACTCATTTCACTGCTGGAGGTAAACTTACAGATGTGCGCGACGTGCAGATCGGCTCAGTGAGTGCTTCGATGTATGCACTCGTTGCGGATGGCCACAATGGCATGCGCGTCCTGCAACTCATTTCCCCAGAAAACGTGCCCGGCCACATGGGATTTTCCCCTAAGCCCGAGCCAAAGCTCATCGCCACCTACCCTACAGCGGGCGCGGCGCTTAGCATTTCCCGTGGCCTTGATCGTGACCGTGCGGTGGACGAAAGCGGCCACCAAACGGCCGTCTTCGGCAGGCGTGGCTCGGGCCCGCTCAGTCTCGCTGGCATGGCCGCGTTTTACCGCAACTCTCAAGGTGGGATTTATAAGGTATATGATGTGAAGCATGGCGAAGGCGACACACTTCTTAATGCCTATGGAAAAACACTCTCGCCTTCCCTAGCCTTTACCCTTCCAAAATCTGCCGAACGCCAAGAGCCACCGCCCTACAGAGGCCGCCTTAAACAACGACGTATTCCCGAAGGAATGCAGCGGTGAGCCGCTCGCAGAAAAATCGAAGTCAAAACCTTGTTCTTGCGTAGATGGCTTCTTTTGCTACTATCTATATAATTAAGACACAGGCAGCTTTTCAGCGCGGGGTGAATCCACTCCTTCAGCTTCTGCTTCCTGGCAGGGAAGACGCGTTACTTGCCGTGCAAGCAGATCAATCTCTCCGTGAGCGCATTGAAGAACTCGCCTCAAAAAATACCGAAGGGTATCTATCATCTGAGTAGAGTGAGGAGTATGCAGGATACGTGAGGGCCAACAAGTTCATCGCGATCTTGCGCCGCGCTGCGATGGACTTTAAATCTGGTAGCGCGGCATGAGCGCGGCCACGCGGGCCTTTGTCAGGCAGCGTGCAGAACACCGCTGTGAATATTGCCAAATCCATCAGGATGACTCTCCACTCGCCGCTTTGCACATTGAGCATATCCGGCTGCTGAAGCACGGAGGCAATGACGAAAAATCGAATCTCTGCCTCGCCTGTATAGACTGCAACTTGCGCAAAGGTCCTAACATCGCGGGTATCGATCCCTTACGGAAGCGTTAACGGCGCTATTCCATCCGCGGCAGCAGTAATGGGAAGATCATTTTAAGTGGAGTAATACTACCATCTGCGGGCTAACAGCTATCGGACGCACCACCATATGTGTCCTCTGCTTGAATAGCGAAGAACGATTAGAATTACGCATGGCAGACGTATGAAGCAAATACTTCTCAGAGGTTTACCAAGAAAGTGAACAGGTTTTCTATCAAGGCTTTTCAAGAGAATGCAGCGAGTTACAAACCCACAACGTAGTTTCAAAATTCCGCCCCACCCCATGCACAAGTTCCTCCTCCTCGGCCCGCTCTCATTCTGTGTTCTCAATTCGTGCAAAGATGATGAGATTCGCACCTACCGTGTCGCTACAGATTCTGCTGTAGAAACTTCTAGCATTCCCAAATATGAACCCGCATCGGAGACCCCAACGCCTTCTCGTGCGGCGGTCGGCTGGCTCGCTCCGCCGGATTGGATTGTTGAGAAACCTACGCAATTTCTCACCGCCGCCTACACACTCCCGGGTGGTGGCCGAGTCACTGTCTCGAAGCTGGGTGGCGACGGTGGCGGCCTTGCGGCAAACGTCAATCGTTGGCGTGGGCAAGTAGGACTCCAGCCGCTTGCCGAACAAGACGTAGTTGGCCAGCCATTGAAATTACCGGAGACCGGAGAAGAGATGCGCCTTTTTAATCTCACCACCGAGGATTCTGCCGATGATGCCGAGGGAATCCTCGCCGGCGTGCTCTCGTTAAAAACCGAGACATGGTATTTTAAATTCACCGGGCCTACCGGCGTGCTCAGGAAGAGCGAAGGCATTTTTGCCGAGTTCCTGCGCAGCGTCCGCACCGCTGCCAAGCCAAGCACCTCGACCGCAGCTACGCCCGCAGGCGAGAAAAAAATCAACGTCACCCCACCTGCTGGCTGGGCACCGAGCGAAGGCAGCTCCATGCGTGCCGCCAGCTTCAGCATCGCCGGGCCAGACGGCAGCTCTGCCGATGTCTCGGTGGTCCCCATCCCCGGTGACTCAGGCAGCATCCTAGATAACGTAAACCGCTGGCGCGCCCAGCTTCAGCTCGCCCCGCTCGCCTCCGCAGATGATCCGGCACTGGGGAAAAAAGCGGATGCCCCCGCCGGGGAAATTTTCGTCAGTCAGATGACCAGCAATGAACCCATCCTCAATGGCAAAAAAGCCGCCATCGGCTCCGCCATCCTCAAGCGCCCGGGCATGACATGGTTTTTCAAAATCACTGGTGAAGCCACTCTCGTCGCCGCCAATCTCGAAAAATTCGACGCCTTCGTCCGCTCCGCCACTTTCCCTGAGTAAGCCCCCGTGCATCGACTCAAAATTCTCAGTTCTCTCCGCCTTACCGTGGTCCTACTCGGACTCGCGATGGTGCTCATATTTGTGGCCACCATCACCCAAGTGGAGCTGGGCATCCATGAAGTGCAGGCGAAATTTTTCCGCTCGTGGATCGCATGGTGGGACATCATGCCCGGTAGAAGTCAGCTCACCATCCCGCTTCCAGGCGGGACTTTGCTGGGCCTGCTGCTCATCGTTAATCTACTCGCCGCCCACTCTGCGCGTTTCAAGCTAAGCTGGAACAAGGCAGGCATGCTCGCCATCCATAGTGGAATCCTCCTTCTGCTGCTCGGAGAAATTTTCACTGCCCTTCTCGGACGTGAGGCACAAATGGCCATTTCCGAAGGGAAAATTCTCAATCATTCCACGTTCCCCCGCGAGGTAGAGCTGGCCATCATCCGCGCGGAAGCGGACGGCACAGAAACCGTCACCGCCATCCCACAAAGCCGCCTGCAAGATGGCGCGGCATTTCCACTTGGCGGCTTCTCGGTGAAAATCCAACGCCATTTCGCAAACAGCGAGATCCTCCCATACACAGAGGCATCGGCCGCGTTTGATCCCACCCGCTCCACCGAGGGCCTCGGCGTAAACTACGCGGTCCGCCGCATGCCGCTAGAGGCAGCGGACGATCGCCGCAATCTCACCTCCGCCTTCGTCGAAATCATCCCAGACGGCGGGACATCCCGAGGCCGCTGGCTGCTTTCAAATGCCTTCAAGGGCGAGCAATCCTTCACCGTTGCCGATAAATCCTGGAAAATGGCCATCCGCCCGCGCCGCCTTTACCATCCATTCTCCATCAAGCTCCTAGACTTCAGCCACGACCGCTATCTAGGCACCAATGTCCCTAAAAATTTCTCGAGCAAAATCAAAATCCTCAATCCCGACACCGGCGAAGATCGCGAGGCCCTCATCTACATGAATCATCCGCTGCGCTATGCGGGCCTCACGTTTTACCAATCCGGCTTCGAGGACAATGACAAGACCTCGATCTTCCAAGTCGTCCGCAATCCCGTGTGGACCATCCCGTATATCTCATGCGCCATGGTCGGCCTGGGTCTCATTTGGGTGTTTTCCCAGCACTTGATCAAAGCCATTTCCCGCCGCAGCAAGCACTCGCCCTCACCATGAACGCCCTCCGGAAATCATGCGTCTGGGTCATACCGGCGCTCTGCCTGCTATTCATCGCCAGTGCGATTTTTAAAGCGACACGGCCGTCTTACACTCTCGATCTCAAAACCTTCGGTGCAATGCCAGTCGTGTCTAACGGACGCGTCCAACCACTCGATTCGCTCGCGCGTAATGCCCTGCTATCCATCCACGGAAAACAAACTGTCCCCGGCAATGATGCGCCTGCCACTCCCGCCGCATGGCTCGCAGAACTCAATTTTAATCCCGCCCTAGCCGACACCCGGAAAATTTTCACCATCCATCACGACGATCTCCTCGGCCTAGCCAAGCTCACTCGCGGCAAAGAAAAATCCTACTCCTACAGCCAGCTTCTGCCCGCATTTCCCGCGCTCCAGCCAGAGGCTAAACGGATCGGTGCCGCAGCCTCGAAAACATGGTCGCCCTATGAAAAAGCGCTGATGAGGCTCACCCGTAATCTCACCCTATACAACCAGCTCAAGCATGCGCTCGCCCTCCCCGGGCAGGGCCAACTCGAAGCGGAATTCACCGTCTTTCTCACTGAAGTGGGCAGCGCACTCGCCGAGTCAGACAAGCAAACTCGCGGTGAACCTTTCGATTCATCCATCATGGACAACGCCTCGGCGCGGGTGAAAACCGTCTTGGAATGGGCCTCGCTGACCGAAATTTTCACGACTCCCTCTGGCACTGGGGCAGACGGTTGGAAAAAATTGCCGGATTCCCTCACAGACTCCGTGGCCAAGGGCTCACTCCATCCAGCCACCCTCGCCTACGCTCGCATGGGCGATGCCTACCGCAGCAAAAACACCACCGTTTTTAACTCCAGCG
>JAYULG010000366.1:0-2325 GCA_043763755.1 Akkermansiaceae bacterium
AAGCCAGATCAAATCCCGCCTCCGCGCTCCGCTCGTCAACTCTGGCTGGAAGCAGCCCGCCCTAGCCGCCACCTACGATGACGATAATCGCCTCCTAACCGCCAACGGCAGCACCGTCGTCCACGATAATGACGGCAACATGACCAGCGGCCCCATCACCGCCACATCAGGCAATGTCACCCTAGGCTATAACTCCCGCAACCAACTCACCAGCGCCGCAGGAACCACCTATACCTACGATGCCGAGGGCCGCCGCCGAAGTTTCACAAATTCCACCGGCACCACCCGCGATGTCATCAATCCCAGCGGCAAGCTCCTCATCCGCATTCACCCAGACCTCACCAAAACCTACTACGTTTACGGCCTCGGCCTCCTCTACGAAGCAAACCCAGCCGATGCCACCAAGACCTACCACTTCGATCAAGTAGGCAGCACCCTCCTCCGCACCAACGACTCCGGAACCGTCATCGGCCAAGCCGAATATAGCGCCTACGGCATCATGTTCTGGAGCAGAGGCGACATGGCCACCCCCTTCCTCTACAACGGCCAAGCCGGAGTGCAAACCGATCCCAACGGCCTCCTCAACATGCGGGCCAGATACTACAGCCCCTATCTGATGCGTTTCCTAAATGCAGACCCCATCGGCTTCAGCGGCGGGAGCAATTGGTTCGCCTACGCAGATGGAAATCCTATATCACTGAGTGATCCGTTTGGGTTATGTGCGGAGAGTAGTTACCGTGAATCAGGTTTTCTGGGTAGTGGGCAATCCGGGAGTTATGTGCGTAGTGGTATTTTAATTAATGATCCTTTTCCAGCAATGACCGTTAATAGCGGCGGAGGATTAGTCGGAATAAATTACAACTTCACCGCAAACACGACTACCTTCGACTATTTTGGAGGTTTTGAAGGCCAAGGTATTAGCGATGCTACATTTGATGTCCAGTTCGCGTTAAGCATTCCAGGAATAGCTCGGGGATTGGCAACGGGAGCAGGTCATTTAACACGAGAGTATATGGCCGGTTTTGCGGAAGGTGTCGCAAAGGTGGGAGTTAGTCTTGTAGATGACGCAGCGAGACTTCCGGTAGGGCGACTTGGAAACCCAATGCAGGTTCCCGGACCGCAAAATCTACCAACCGTAATCAACGGAAGAAGCTATACCGGACACGCACTTGATCAAATGCAAGGTAGGGGGCTAATGCCGTCAGTGGTTGAGGATACAATTTCAACAGGTGTCCAAAGTGCTGGTCGTGATGGTGCTCAGATATTCACCACGGGACAGGCTCGGATAATTGTTAATCCCAATGGTAGCATTAAAACAGTTTATCCCCGATGATTACTACTCTCATTGAAGGTGGCGGGTGCTTTGTCTCCGTAGTTGTTGAAGGCTACGAGCGAGAAATATCTGAAAATTTTTCCGACGCAAATTGGCTGAAGTGCAGAATCAAGGTGTGCATTGGTGCATTTAGCGCGGATATCGATGCGACAATGACCACTCATGATTTCGTGGAGTTTCAGAATGATCTATCGAAATCCCTGAAAACCTTATCAGGAATTGCTGCTTTTAGAACAGATGAAGAATGGCTTTCCATCGATATCGAAATGAACGCCCGAGGGGCAGCTCATATTAGAGGTTCGGTCCAGATGCATGGGCTGCCAAAAGCGAATCTGACTTTCGAATTTGAAACCGATCAGTCCTACTTATCTCAAACATGCGTTCAATTAAGGAATGTTGTTCAGAACTTCCCGATTCGGGGCCGATCTGATGCGTAACCCCCCCCGACCCGCGCTTATAACTCCCTCCCTAAAGATCGTCGCTCCGCACCCTTTATCCATCCCACTGCGTGCTGTCACGCGTGCTGCTAGCCTGCGGGGACATGTGACTTTGACCGCGTAAGGGGAAGTTTCCGCGACCATCATTGGGCAATCTCGCCAATTTCGGGAAATGCCCGAGTTCAGCCTTTCCCTGATTCATTCGATTTGAGACACACCTAAGACTTGTCACACACCATCTCCATCTTCCTACGGCTACTGTTTTCCCTTATCGCGGGAGTTTCCCTAACGCATGGCATGACGGTCTATCCGTGCGAAAGCGCCGCTGCCACCCGCGATGTCATCAATCCCAGCGGTAAGCTCCTCATCCGCATTCACCCAAACCTCACCAAAACCTATTACGTTTACGGCCTCGGCCTCATCTACGAAGCAAACCCAGCCGATGCCACCAAGACCCACCACTTCGACCAAGTAGGCAGCACCCTCCTCCGCACCAACGACACCGGAACCGTCATCGGCCAAGCCGAATACAGCGCCTACGGCATCATGTTCTGG
>JAYULG010000367.1:0-8205 GCA_043763755.1 Akkermansiaceae bacterium
ACTCGCTGGGCAAGTAAGTTATGCTCCCACCAACCACCGATTCCGAGGAACTGAATGTAGCCATCATGCGTGATATTTTGCGCCATGAAGCCTACCTCATCCATGTGGCCGGCCACCAGCACACGCGGGCCACTCCCTGGAATTTCACAAAAGACTGAGCCATTCCCATCGGTAGATAGCTCACCGCACTCTTCTAGCTCATCCACGAAGATAGCTCGCACTTCATCTTCATGGCCAGAAATGGAATGCGCTTGAGTGAGTTCTTCTAACAATGAAACGGCTTTGGTTCGCATGCAGAGAAACTGCAAAAAACTGCTCCCCCATCCAAGCGCCATTTTTGTGCGGAAAGACAAATTTTTCGCGATGTCAGAAGGTTGCACGTGCTAGCGTGTGCGATTGATTAAGCCCTCAAATAGCAGCCGCCACGTCGGCCAATCATGATCACCCTTGATCCATTTCTGTTCGGTGGGCAGCAGGAATTCGCGGGCGAAAAGTCGGTTTGATTCCGCTAGCCGATCTTCGATCCCGCACCCGAGCATGACCCTGGGGCGAGCGCGGCCACCTTGCCATTTTTCACGAAACTCGGACCATAGCTTCCGCGTGTAGTCCTTTTCATTCACGGCGCCGGGGTCCCATTGTTTTAGAGATCCCGCCGCCGAAATTTCTTTCAGCGCGCTTTCCTCTCCCACGAAGGGCGCGAGTAATATCAGCTCATCTACCTCCGCTGGATGATCTAAACTATAGCTCAGCGCTCCCAGCCCACCCATAGAAACTCCGACGATGGTCACCTTACCCACCCCAGACCGGCGGGCGGGCAGGATCACATCATCGTGCAGCCTCTGGGACATCGAGCGATTCTTATAATATCCGAGGTGAAGATCCGCCGCCACTAGGCGCGCATCTGGCCAGCGTTTGCGGGCGATTTCGAAAAATCCCTCCTTCTGAAATTCGTCCACTTTGCTCCAGCGGCCCGGTAAAAATACCACCAACTCACTGCCGTTTGGTTTCCCGTCAGTCAGCAAAGGGACGGGCACGGGTGTGGAACGAGAAAAAATCCCGCAGGATGGCAGAGCCGCCGCGAGCATACCGATGATAAATTTCATTTCCAGAATGCTACACCCAAGATGCTGGGAGGCACCCACTCTTGATCAAAACCAACCACAAAATTTCCCTAGCTTGGTGCTGGAACATTGGCCCACCACTTGCTTAACCTTTTGCCACAAGGGTGACTCGCTCGACGATTGCTTTTAAATCGGGCAAACAAGCTACCGATCCCCACCACATGAAACGCCTGCGTGTCCTTAAACTCGGCTGGGAATTCCCGCCTTTGATCAACGGTGGCCTCGGCGTGGCCTGCCTCGGTCTTTCACAGGCACTTGCCAAATCTGTGGACCTTACCGTGCTCGTGCCGATGTGCTCGCCCGAGGCAGAGTTTGGAAATTTCACCCTGCGTGGCCTGAACCACGTGCACATGGAGGAAATCACCATCGCAGAAGAACGTTATCGCTACCAGAGCTTCGCCCAAGTCCACCAAATCCCAATTTTTCTCAATCCTTATGAGGATGGCACACCCGGCCTCGCTGCCACTTTTCTTCAAAGTAGTTTTACCAGCCAGCAAGAACGTGTCTTCTCGAAAACCTCCCGTGAGCAGCTAGAAACCTTCAAACTTGGCGAGCTTTACGGCCCGAATTTGGGTGAAAAAGTCGTCGAGTTCTCAAAAATAGCCGCAAAAATAGCCCTTTCTCAAGAGTTTGATATCATCCACGCCCACGATTGGATGACGTTCCTCGCTGGCGTGGAGGTGAAGAAAGCAACTGGCAAGCCCCTCGTGCTCCACGTCCATGCGCTCCAATATGATCGCTCCGGCGCTGACGATTTCGGGTGGATCTATGCCATTGAAAAATACGGTATGGAACACGCGGATCGCATCATTCCTGTGAGCCGCTACACCGGGGAAATCATCGCTAGTCACTACGGCATCCCGGCTTCGAAAATTCACCCCGTGCACAACGGTGCGGAACTTGTCACATCGTTTGCCACCAAGAAAAAGTTTCCTGAAAAACTGGTCCTGTTTCTCGGGCGGCTCACCTCACAAAAGGGTCCAGAATTTTTTCTCGAAACCGCTGCCCGCGTCATCGCGCAATACCCAGAAGTGCGGTTCGTCGTCGCTGGCACGGGTGAAAAACTCCGCCCGCTCATCGAGTCTGGTGCCTTCCGCGGCCTCGGCAGTCACTTTCACTTCACAGGTTTCCTCGATAAACAGAAAGTCCACGATCTGCTCTCGATGACGGATGTTTACTGCATGCCATCGGTTTCCGAGCCATTTGGACTGTCCGCTCTTGAGGCAGCGCAATTCGGCATTCCCGCCGTCATTTCTAAGCAATCTGGTGTCGCAGAAGTGCTCAAAGGTGCGCTACTTGCCGATTACTGGGATGTCGAACTCATGGCAAAACACATCTATGATTTGCTCACTGATGCCGCCCTCCGCGCCGCCGTCGTGGAGCAGGCCAAGCTCGATATTGCCGCTTCCACATGGGATGCTGCAGCCGCCAAGGTATTGAAAATCTACGAGGAAATAACGCCTTAGCTTCACCACCCCACCTTCTCCATGCAACCCATGCCTGACGTTTGCCTCTACTTCCAAGTGCATCAGCCAAATCGGCTACTGCCCTATGATTTCTTCCGCATTGGCGAGAATGAAACGCACGAGGACGATGCGCTCAATGCCTCAATTCTCGATAAAGTCGCAGAAAAATGCTACCTCCCCGCAAACGCGATGTTTCAGCGCCTCATTGAGGAAAATCACGGGCGCTTCCGCATGGCCCTCTCCATCAGCGGCACGCTCATCGAGCAGATGCAACGTTTCCGCCCAGATGTATTGGCATCATTTAAGAATCTCGTCGCATCCGGTGGCGTGGAACTGCTCGCGGAAACTTACTATCACTCACTGGCGTTTGTGCATTCTAACAAGGAATTTGATCGCCAAGTGGACATGCACCTTCAGCTCATTGAAGATGTATTTTCAGTGCGCCCGCGTGTTTTTAGAAATACCGAGTTGATCTACAATGATGCCATCGCCGCCAAGGCGGAGACCATGGGCTTCGATGGCATCGTCGCAGAAGGAGTTGCTCGCAACTTGGATGGGCTTTCACCGAATTTTCTCTACCGCGCTCCAGAGACTGCCCGTATCAAGACTCTGTTGCGGAATAGCCAACTCTCGGATGACCTAAGTTTCCGCTTTTCCGATCCAAATTGGGGCGAATACCCGCTCAGCGCAGACAAGTTTTCCCGCTGGCTCGCTGCGTCTGCTGGCGATGTGGTAAACCTATTCATGGACTATGAGAACATCGGCGAGCACCAATGGGCAGACACCGGAGTGTTTGATTTTTGGAAAGCCATTCCCAGCGCCGTGGAGGACGCAGGGTTGCAGTGGGTCACGCCGTCCGAAGCTGTTGATCTCTACCGCGCTTCCCAATCCTATAGTAGCGCATCGCTCACTTCATGGGCCGATGCTGAGCGCGATCTTTCCGCATGGATGGGCAATGTGATGCAGCAAGAAGCTATTGGAAAAATCCACAAGTTAGAGCAAAAGATTCTTGCTGTGAATGATCCCGAACTCACCCACACATGGGCGAAGATGCAGACATCAGATCACTTTTACTGGATGGCCACCAAGGGCGGCACGGATGGCAGCGTCCACCGCTATTTCACGCCCTATCCTAGCCCATATGATGCCTATATCTACTTCATGAATGTGCTCGCAGATTTACAAATCCGCATACGCCGTGCCCGTGAAGCAAAGGGCCTCAGCTCGTAGGAAAATGAAAGTTCTTCTGCATTACGCCCACCGCGGCTTGCTGCTGGCAGCCCTCACATGCTATGCCCATGCAGCAGAATTTGCCCTCACTCAGCCAAGCCCCATCATAGCATCGCCAACGCTTGATGAAGCCAGCGGCCTAGCCGCTTCACCTCAAAACGACACATACCTCTGGGCAGTCAATGACAGTGGCGGCACTCCCGATTTACATCTCATTCGCACTGACGGCACGGATTGCGGAGAGGTGACTCTTATCAACGCAAAAAATATAGACTGGGAAGATATAGCTGCTTTCACTCTTGATACTATACCATATCTCCTTATTGCAGATACCGGAGACAATGCTTCTTCCCGTGAATCCTGCACGATCCACATCATCGCCGAGCCCAAACTTCCCGCCGCAGGTGACAAACTCCAAGGATCCACCACCACCGCATGGAGCATTGTCTTCAGCTACGAAGGTGGCCCCAGAGATTGCGAGGCAGTGGCGGTGGATTCCATCAATCAAAAGATCATCCTCATTTCCAAACGCACATCACCTCCAGAGCTTTTTGAGCTGCCATTACGCGTTCCGAAGAAACGCGGTAAAATCATTGCTGAAAAACGAGGCACCGTGCTCACAAAATCGCTCGCCGCCCACTTCCTACCGTTTGGCAATCAGCCCGTGGGACTTGATATCAGCACGGATCAGAAGCTGGCAGCCATCGTCACTTATTACAGCGTTTTTCTTTTTCCGAGAGATCCCAAGGAAACGTGGGAGCAAGCCTTCGCAAAGAAGCCGATCACTCTGCCGCCTCATGGGCTAAAGCAAGCTGAGTCCATTGCTTTCTCAAAAGATGCCTCGCTCATCCACGTGATCTCGGAAGGTGAAAACCAACCACTAATCACTTACCATCGCTGAGCTGGGAGGCAGTTCACTCGCCACGCTTGAATTTGAAAACGCGCTCACCAGCGACGTAGTAGTCCAGCCGATCCCGCGCATGAATTTCTAAAAACGCCGGGTCTTCCTTCAGCGCCTGATGCTCAATGTGATGGTAATCACGATCTGCAAGAACTGCCTCTTCAAGTGTCTTGGCCGCCTTGAGTTTAACTTCCAAGCGGTCCAATGCCCGCCTCTGCGGGAACGCCGTAGCAACTACTACAAATCCAATCGCAAGGCAAAATGTAAAAAACGCCCCGCGCTCGGCGAGTTTGAGCGCGCGCGTCCGTGATTCCAAACGCCTAAGCTCAAGAACAATTTTTTTACTCTTCGCCATCTTGCTGCCGAGATGTCTCCAAGATTTCATCCATTAGTCAAGGAAACTAACACATGGGTGACTTTTATGCGCTTACCGTAAAAAGTTCGGTAAATCTGGATGCAGTAAAACTCAAAAAAGGGGAAATCCAATAGAATGTGTTTCCGGTAATTTTGCTGTCGTTTGAAATGCTGAATACGTCAGCCGGAAAACTACACCTCATACTATCATAGTAACTATTGATTCAACTATCACCTGGTTAGAACCTCAAAACTGTGAAATATAGTAATAGGAATCTATAACTTATGAAAGTTCGGCCAAAGTCAGACGCCCACGTTGTTTGGTTTCAGGATCATCAAAATCTCGATTCGGCATACTCAGGCCTTTTTGAAGCCACTTTCGTGCATCGTCCTCACGCCCCATTTTCGCATAGGTGCGGCCTAGCTCGATGGCATGGAGCAAGCGGCTTGGCTTGAGGGCAATGGCTTTTTGAAAGCACTTGACTGCCTCATCATTCGAGGCTGCTGGAATGCCTCCGTAGATCACTTTTGCTAGCACACGAGTGGCTGTTCCCATTTCGGCGAGTGCTTGATGCCACCTCCCGAGGATGTGCCATGCGAAGTCGTTATTGGGATCGAGTTTAATCGCTGCTTCGGCGAATTGTTTGATCCTACGCGAGGCTTCGATGCGCTCACGATTGTCCACAAAGGGTGCGAGTTTCCCAAGGGAAATCGCCACACTGAGCTGCGCATTACTCTTGCTTGGAGCTGCCTTCACTGCCCGTTCTGAGTAGGCCAGTGCTTTCCGTCCGGCGGCTATTTTCTCTGCCTGAGTCGGCACGAGATTCATGCGGTAGGTGTGCTGCCGCGCGATGCTGATGAGAAGATCAGCATTATTTGGAGCTTCACGCTCAGCAGCTTCGTAAAATTTAAGTGCCTCATTCGGCTGTTGTTTTTTATCGAACTTGTCCCCCTGCGCCATGTCTGCCGCAAGCTCCGCACAAAGAGGAAAAGTGCTAAAAAGGAGTGCAATACCCACAAGATAAGTTTTCATTATAGTATGAGATTTTACAATGCAACTCGTGTTCCGCAATGTTGATTTTGCTGGAAACCCGAACGAGTTGCAGATCAACGGGGAGCTGTTGTGGCACCTTGATCGAGCGATGCTGACACGCCTGATGGTGCGGAGCGGTTCACATTTCCACGCCTTGCCAGCAGCTTAGAATCTGCCAAGCTTTCCGCAGATGAGCGACGTGACACTCTTTGAAAAAATTTGTGTGGGAGAAATACCAGCAACGATTCTCCACCAAGACAATCTTTGCGTGGCCTTCCGGGATATTTCGCCACAGGCACCTAGTCACATATTGGTGATCCCTCGGAAGCCGATCCCACGCATCGGACTGGCGACTGAGCTTGATCAAAATCTGCTAGGTCATTTACTACTCATTGCCGGGAAGGTAGCCACTGCCGAGGGGCTCGGGACGGATGGCTTCCGCCTCGTGATCAATCATGGCCCAAATGGTGGTGAGGCCGTGCCTCATCTCCACATCCATCTACTTGGCGGCCGTCAAATGAAATGGCCGCCAGGTTAACGAAGCGATATGAAAAGCAAACTTATTACAACCCTCGCAAGCTTTCTTACGATCAGTTGCACGCTCGGCCAGCCTCTAATACTTGCGCCTAGGAATCAGCAAAAAAACATCGTGCTGGTGCATGGATTTCTCGAAACAGGCACATGCTTCAAGATGCTCAAAAGACGCATCGAAAAATATGGCGGGAATTGCCTAGTCGTCCGCCTAACACCGAGCGACGGGCGTGGCGGTCTCGAGAAACTCGCCCTCCAATTACGACAGGACATTGATGCAAAATTCGGGGTTGAGGAATCCGTTAGTATCGTCGCATTCAGCATGGGCGGGCTGGTAAGTCGGCACTATTTGCAATGCCTTGATGGAGCGCCACGCTGTGAAAACTTTATCACCATTTCTACCCCTCATCATGGCACCAATACCGCCTGGCTTTACCCCAGCAAAGGTGCCAACCAAATGCGGCCCGGCAGCCAGTTTCTTGCCAATCTCACCGCGAGTGAATCCGAGCTTGGGACGATTCCCATTACCTCCTACCGCACACCCATGGACCTCATGATCCTGCCTGCCACCAGCTCCATTTGGCAACGGGCAGAAAATCTACAATACCCGATCATCCTTCATCCGCTGATGCTCACATCCAAGCCTATCTTGGCTGATATCATGCAGCGTTTGTTTGATTGAAGCCCCGGCGGTGGTTAGACAGGCTGGCGCAAATTGCACAAAGTTGCATCGCCCAGTCGCCAAAAAGCCAAGTAGAAGAGGTTGAAAAGTGATGGGGAGGGAAATGGAGGATTTTTTGATCCAATCCTATTTTGAATTTCCTTGGTGCTCTTGGCAATTTAGCGGTGAAAACTTCTCTTCTTTCGCCATTGCTTCCCCAAAAAGGCAGGAAAACCCCCGGATGCCATCTCGTGTGAATCTCCATCTTCATGCTCCAAGGAGTTGACGCATGGCCATCTGCGATTACACCTATCCGCCATGCAAGCCGACACCGACCCGATCCCGCCGCAGGAATCACCGCCTGAAAACGCCGATCAAGCGCCGCAAGCCGAAGTGCCCGCTCTCGATCCCTGGGAACAACTCGAAGCCGAAGCCGCAAAATGGAAAGAAATTTCACTGCGCACCGCCGCGGAAATGGATAATCTCCGGAAACGCGCAGCCCGCGAGCGCGAGGAATCCATCCGCTATGCGAATCAGCGCCTACTCGAAGACCTCCTTCCCGTTATCGATAACTTTGAAATGGGCATGCAAGCCGCCTCCCAAGACACTAAATCCATGATCTACATCGGCATGGACATGGTCCGCCGCCAGCTCAATGAGTTCCTCACCGCCCAAGGCGTAGAGGAAATCCCAACCACCGGTGCCTTTGACCCAAATCTCCACGATGCCGTCTCCCAAGAAGAATGCGCTGCCGGCGAAGAAGGCCGCATCTTGCGCACCCACCGCCGTGGATTCCGCCTGCGGGATCGCCTGCTGCGCCCTGCCAGCGTCGTCGTTTCCAAAGTCCCAACCCCCGCCTCGTAAGGAAAAATGGCTGCACCACGCGACTATTACGAAATTCTTGAGGT
>JAYULG010000368.1:0-8193 GCA_043763755.1 Akkermansiaceae bacterium
ATTGTGAAGTCGATTTCATGCCCGACGGCTGAAATAGTAGGGATCGTGCACGCTGCAATCGCCCGAGCAACGATCTCCTCATTGAAATTCCAAAGATCCTCAATTGAGCCACCACCACGGCCGACAATGAGGACATCGCACCGTGGGTAGCCGAAGCGCTCAGGGGTGCCTAGTTTTCTGATGGCTTCGGCAATCTCTATTTCAGCGCCCTTTCCTTGGACGCGGACTGGAAAGAGGACAGGCTGCACCCAAGGTGCGCGGCGGCGCAGCACATTGAGAATATCTTGTAGTGCCGCGCCTGTGGCTGACGTGATGAGGCCGATAATTTTAGGATACCTTGGAATCGCTTGCTTCCGCTCCGCATCAAACAAGCCCTCCGCTGCGAGTTTACGTTTGAGTGCCTCAAATTTCGCCAAGAGGTCGCCAGCTCCGGCCAGCTCTGCTTTTTGGACGATGATCTGGAGTTGGCCCCGCGCCTCATAGACGCTGGCTTCTGCCAACACACGCACTTTTGCGCCATCTTGCAGGGCATCGGCACCCAAGCGCTTGCGGGCACCAAACATCGCGCATTGGATCTGCGCATCCTCGTCTTTGAGGGAAAAATACCAGTGCCCGCTTCCTTGCTTCCGCAGATTTGAAACTTCCCCTTCCACCCAGACCTCGCCGATTTGGATTTCAAGCAAGTTCTTCATCCGCCGCAGCAATTGAGTCACCGATAGAGACTTTTCTTGTGCAGCTTGAGGTTTGGAAAATAGATCCACGCCGGGAGGCTGACCATCCGCTGCCATTGCGCCAGCAAGAAGATCGGCCACGGCAAGGTTTGATTCTTCTAACTTGGCGCTTTATCTAACAGAAAATCAAGATTTGACTGCCCACGTGATTACTAAAATTGCCCTAAAATCTCCCGTCGTGCTCGGTGTCGTTCCCACTCATATTAAGTTCGTAGGCGGCCTTGTGCCGGACGAGCATGGAAAATTTCCCCGCAACGACAGCGGCGAACTCATCATGGTAGCGGCCATGACGGAGCTGATGGAAATTTCAAAAGCACCGATTGCCTCCGTTCAAATTCCATTTTTCGCCACGGCAAGTGCTGACGACGTTTCTGAAATGATCACAGCCTATAAGGCAATGGGCCTCGATGTGCATTTCATCATCATGGTGGGAGGCGCAAATCCGATGAACGCAGCCGACGAAGATGCGGTGGTATCTCAACTTGTGAGCGCCCTCAAAGCGGCCATCCAACATGGGATCCGCAACGTTTCCTCCACCTCCATCGAGGAGTGGATGAGCGCCAATGAAGTGCGGCGTGATGGGGCTGAACTCGAGGCAGCCATTGCCCAGAATGTAAAAGTCCACCTCCGGGTTTATGAAGAAGCGGGGATCGCCGGATCCTGTGTGGAAAATTGGCACATCGAGTTTCTCCGTCCCGGCGAATTCAAAACATTCACGAACGTGGATCGCGGTTGGGCATTCGTCAAAGCGGCGAACCTAGCGCTCGGCAGCAAATTTTTTAAACTCCTCGTCGATGCAGCGCACTGCGGAGATTCAGATCTCTCGATTGCTGAAAATGAGCGCCTCATCGCAGAAATTTCCGCCGCAGGCGAATTTGGCGTCTTTCATGCGTCTGCCAAAACCACTCGCGGCTGCTTAACGACGGATGATGGCTGGATCGGGGCCTTACTCACGGCCGCAGCCAAGGGAGGTGATCTCAAGCACGTCTTCGTGGAAGTTTTCCATCACGAGGATGCCGCGCTTGAGTTACTGCGTAAAATGGATCCCGGCCATGGGATCGATACCCGAGATGGCAGAAGTTACGCCCAAGTGACGGCGGATGGCCTCGAAGAAGTGGCCCATCGCCTCAATAACCTCGTCGCCAGGGGGTTTCTCAAAGCTTGATCCGCCACCACAATGGAAATCATTCATGGTGAACCTTCGTGGGTGCTGCGGACTCCTGAGTTGGATCTTCACGTCACGGTGAGGGCTGGGCACCTTGCTCCAGTGATTTTTCATCTCGGAGGGCACGATGTTTCACCGTATGCCCTCGCGCCTTGGCTTCCAGAGGAGTATCCGGACTTACCGCCTTTGCTTTCAGTTTTGCGCGGCGATTTTTTCTGCCTGCCCTTCGGCGGTCAGCCCGCTGGCCCGCCCCATGGCGATGGCGCGAATCTACCTTGGCGTGAAGTGGTGGCGAGAGATCGCCAGCTCCATTTATCCATCCATGCAGCGGACAGCGGAGCATTTATTGAAAAAATCCTCAGCATCCGCCCCGGCCAACATGCTATCTATGCAGAGCACCAGATTTCCAATCTCGTGGGAAATTTCAGCTATGGGAATCACCCGATCCTCGATCTCTCAAACCTCCCCGGTGGAACGGCCCGGGTTTCCGTAAGCCCCTTCCGCTGGGCCTCGGTGAATCCGGATTTTTTTTCAAATCCTGCCAAAGGAGAAAGCCAAGCCCTCGCGGTCGGGGTGCATTTCACAGATCTCCGGGAAGTCCCACTCGCCGCTGGTGGCACCACCGATCTGACGCGCTATCCTGCCCGGCTTGGAAATGACGATCTCGTGATGATGGTCAGCGCAGAGCCATCAGAAGATCAGCCGTTTGCATGGTCTGCTGTGGTGCTCGATGGCTACGTCTGGTTTTCCCTCAAAAACCCTCGTGATTTCCCAGCCACGTTGTTCTGGATGTCGAATGGTGGCAGGCCCGCCGAGCCGTGGAATCATCGGCACCTAGGCCGCCTCGGAGTGGAAGAAGTATGTGCCTACTTCGCCAATGGCTTGGAAGACTCCCGGAAAGATCTACTCGCCTCAGCCGGCATACCCACCAGCCGCCGCTTCGAG
Organism: Akkermansiaceae bacterium; assembly: GCA_043763755.1. Lineage (GTDB taxonomy): Bacteria > Verrucomicrobiota > Verrucomicrobiia > Verrucomicrobiales > Akkermansiaceae > Luteolibacter. The sequence continues at coordinate 2,842 of JAYULG010000368.1, forward strand.
CTGGAGCAAGTTGTTTCTCTAAAGATGATCCAAGCCGTTGCACTCACGGATCACGAATTCGGCATGGTATCGGAAATTGTCCCAGAGGGAAGGGGAGCGGTGCGCATCATCGGCGAGCATGGCCCCGAAATCATTGTACCGCTCGATTGGGGATTTTTGTTTGAATCAGAATTGACGGCAGATTCTAAATCTTGAAACTCCCACCGCCGGAGGGAATTCCAACAAATCCCAAGTTTACCCAAATTTATGAACGCACCTCTCACCACTGCAGATCTTTCCACAACGTCCACCAATCTCAAGGCTCTCATTGATGGTCACCTCGAAGATACCGGCGGTCTCCTCCGCCTCTCGCCCACATGGGTGCCGCGCTCATTTCTCCAGCCCGGCCTCCGCATCAAGCTCCACCCGGACGATACCTATGCATACGGCCTGAATCGCGGTGGCATCGATGAGCGGTGGTTTGGCTCAACGACAGAAACGGCGAACGAAGGACGCGCCGCGGATGAAGGGCTATCCTACGTCATTGTTGGCAACGAGCGCTTCACCCTGCGCGATGCCATCAGCGAGAGCGGCGCCGCCATCATCGGTGAAACGATTTGGGAAAAATATGGGAAATGGCCAGTTTACTCGAAGTTTTTCGATAACATGGGTCCTATCCCGCACCACATGCACCAATCCGCCGCGCAGGCCGCACTCGTCGGCCAAGAAGGCAAACCCGAGTCCTACTACTTCCCACCGCAGCACAACAACGTAGGCAATAATTTCCCCTACACCTTCATGGGCTTCGAGCCAGGCACCACTCGCAATCAAGTCCGCAAGTGTATCGCAAACTGGAACAGAGGTGAAAATGGCATTCTCGATCTTTCGAAAGCCTACCGCCTCAAAATCGGCACCGGCTGGCTCATCGATCCCTGCATCCTCCATGCTCCCGGTTCGCTCTGCACCTATGAGCCGCAATGGGGATCTGATGTTTTCGGCATGTATCAAAACCTCGTCGAGGGGCGCGAAGTCCCATGGTCCCTCCTCGTCAAAGACATGCCCAAGGACAAGCACCAAGACATCGACTTCATCATTGATCAGCTCGATTGGGAAAAAAACGTGGACCCGAATTTCAAGGACAACCACTACCTCGAGCCCGTCACCGCCGAGCAGGGCGAGGGCTACCATGACAAGTGGATCGTTTACGGAAAAGTCGATGGCTTCCAATTCTTCACTGCTAAGGAAATCACCGTGGAGCCGGGCCAGAGCGTCACCCTCAAGGACAACGGCGCCTACTCACTCATCGTCGTCCAAGGCGAGGGCCAAGCCAATAAGCTACGCCTCAATTGCCCCAAGCTCCTCCGCTTCAATGAGCTCTCCAATGATGAATTCTTCTGCACCGCCTCCGCCGCGCAAGCAGGAGTCACCTTCAAGAACACCTCCCTCACAGAGCCGCTCGTGGCCCTTAGATACTTCGGCCCTGAAGTGAATCCAAACGCACCAGCCATGGGTGCTTATAAGAACAGTTAAACTAAACGAGTCATCTTGCTGACCACATAGGCGCATGTTTTAGCACCTGCTCACTGCGCTCGTCCGGTTCTCAGATCCAGTTTTTTTCAATATATTCTCAATATGTTTTTCTACCGTGCGAACAGCAATTTTGAGAATGCTAGCGATCTCTGCGTTTCGCTTTCCATGGCTCATCCAGCAATACACTTCTTGCTCACGACAAGTGAGCGGCTCAATGGCGTATTTCGGAATAAACCACGCTTGATCCTTCTGGCAGGCTATATTGTGCGCGAGCTGGATGTGACAAGAACTCAATGTTAGCATCGCTTTCATTTTGCCCGAGATCGGCCGCTCGTGGTTTAAGGTGAGCGTGTTGATCCAGCCCTCGCGTGGAAGCACCATGCATACTTGATGATTTAGCCCGTAAGGACGGAAGATATCTTGGTAGAAATCGGTGCAGCGGAACTGCCGCTTTGGCAACAACTCATCCAAATCTACAATTTGCCGCTTCCCTCCACCTTGAATGAAATCATAGATCGGATTTTGCTGATACACCTCCTGCAAACGCCCAAACATTTTCGTCTGTTCCACCGTATCTAACTGCACATTGTGATCAAATCCATGGTAGCTGCCGTTTTTTAAATTGATCTGATCAAAAGCGATCGTCGCGCCCGGGAGAAGCTCAGCGGTCAAGCGCACGATCATCGCGCCAAAATCTTTTAGCGCAATGGGTTCTTGCAACACCGCAATGAAGTCAAGCAGCCTCATAAAATCTGAATGATTTAAGCGATTCATATTACTTCTCGATGCTGAAAGGAACTTAAAAACAGTCAATTAAGAATTACTACAAACCCTTGCTCTGAAGCATATGATCTAAGTAGAGCATTGGCTACGTATTTCCACGTATTGACGGTTCTTGGCACATCTTGTAGCAACATGATGGTCTATGCCCAATACACTTAGAAATTACTTCCTCTCATTGCCTAGATCCGGCGCAGCGCTGGCAACTGTCTCTTTTAAAGCGATAGCCGCAATCTTCAATGATCTTACCTTTATGACACCTACCATCAACTCTCTCATTCATCTCGGTCATCTCAGTGCCCTACTTTGCCTTTCCGGCACTGCCCATGCCTACCCCGATGCTCCGAATACGTGGGCCTGGCGCTATCACGAAGACTCTAGCTTCCACCCCAACCAAATCGCTGCCACCACCGACCCCGACGGCCGACTCCGCACCCTTTTCACCGACCGCCAAGGCTTCCGCTACTTCACGGAAAACGCCGTTCAGCACCGCGTCCACCACGTCATCATGCAAAGCTTCCGTCCCCTCGGCACCACCCTCCTCAACGATTTCGCCGCCTCCGACCTCGGCGACTACACCAGCCTCATCGGCCGCGACGCCAGCATGAGCGACGCCGCCTCCCTCGAACTCCGCCGGAACTTCGTCTTCGCCACCCCCGGCCCTGCCGGCACCATCGCCTACGGCGGCTCCTACCGCCGCCTCCTTGCTAACGAAACCTTTGGTGATGAATTCTTCCCCTCTAACGACTCCCACGGAGACCCCTTTCCCCTGACCGGGCGCAAGGTTTTGGACGGCAGCAAATTTTTCAACTTCACCTTGCCCCCGTTCGGCGGCGCAGAAGGCAACGTCCTCGCCGCCTACATCATCCCAGGAGCCACCCAAAACCGCGTTATCCTCACCAACCGCTCCGATGGCGACATCCGCCTCACCTACTACGAAAACGACTCCAAGCCCAACGCACTAAACTTCTTCCGCATCCTCTCCACCACCGCCGGCGCCACGTGGGCCACCGACCGCATCATCACTGGCGGCCACCTCGCCGTCACCCCAGATCGCCGGGACTTCTACGCCCTCATCACCAGCTATAAAATACTCGCCAATAACACCTTAGACACCGAGTGCCGCCTCTTCCGCCTCCGCACCGCTACCACCACCTCCCTTGATGGCGATGGCGAACCCATCATCGACATCGCCAGCGTCACCACCACCGTCCTCCAATCCCAAAACCTCCCCTCAGGCACCGCACTCTCCAACGCCCTCAAATACCCCACCATCCTCCTCACCTCCACCGGCCTCCCCAAATGGGCTTGTTGGGAAGATAGCAGGAACAAAATCATTCACTTCGTGGCCAAAAACGCCGTCACGACCGGCACCGCCGAGGAAAACATCCGCAGCATTGCTAACGGTTATGAAACCCCTTTCGCCGCGAGCATAGGAGGCTTCTTCGCCAATGGTGCAAGTGGCCCCTCCTTCGCCCTCGACCGCCTCGACCGTCTCCATCTCGTCTATCAAGACTCCAGCACCCCCGCTTCCTCCTTCGTTCGTTACAGCCGGGAAAAAGCCAATGGCGACTTCGAGAACTCCATCAGCTTAGGCACTTGCACCAGTGCCCCCGCTATCACCATCGGCCCTGGCGATTACCCCTACATCGTCTATAAAGGCCATGCCCCCGCCTCCGGAGCCTTCGATAAACTCGTCATCGCTTACCCCTCCGGCCTAGCCGACGCCTATCGCGGCGATTACGAAGACCAAGACAATGACGGCCGCTCCGGTTTACTAGAACTTGCCCAAGGCAGCAGCGATACCCTCGTCGATGCCCCAAACTCCCGCGGCCCCGCCATCACCACCGTCCCCGCCGCCACTCCCGGCAGCCTCAAGCCCCGCCTCACCTTCGTCGTCGCCGATGCCGCCACCTACCTCTCCCAAGAACAATACCAAATCACCCAAGGCACCGACACCATCAACATCCGCCTCGCCTACTCCTACGACAATGCCGGCCTTATCACCTGGAGCACCGGCGGCTTCACCCGCGTCAGCGAAGTCCCCACCTTCGGTGTCAAACTGATCACCGCTGACGACAACATCACCATCGGCCCGGCCCTCCGTAGCAAAGGCTTCTACCGCCTCCAAGTCACCCGCACCCCCGGTGCTCCCTAGACTTTGCAGTGGATCCAAACGCACCAGCAATGGGCGTTAATAAGCATAGTTAAGGAAAAAAATACAACTTGCAGACTATACCTAAGTCTGCAAGTTATGGTTCACACTGGTATATTATTATCTATATAATGCGAAGTACCTATGACTTTATTGTGGCTGCCCACACAGCCGGGTGCGGTGTTACTCACTGAACGCTTGGGGTTATGCACGATTGGAAAGTCTGCGACGTAGTTACCCTTTGTCTAAAAAGATCCTCGCCATCCCTCTGCTTTGTGCCTGCAGAACTTTCATAGATTTATCAAACAGTTCTTGAACCAATCTTTCTAACAAACTTCTTACAACATGAAGACCACCGCTCTCCTCCTCTGCATCACCAGCCTCAGCCACGCCCAGTCCACCATTTCTGTCACAGATCGCTACGCCTACGCGGCCAATGCTGGCTGGATCGATTTCCGGCCCAGCGCCCCGGATGGCGTCCGCGTCCTAGATACTTGCCTAGCCGGCTTTGCCTACGCCGCGAACTTTGGCTGGATCTCCCTTGGCGATGGCACCCCCGCCAATGGCCACACCTATGCCAATACCTCCGCCACAGACTTCGGGGTAAACATTTCCCCCAGCGGCCTCCTCACTGGGAATGCCTACGCCGCCAACATCGGCTGGATCACCTTTAAGCAAACCCACGGCCAGCCCCTGCTCAATCCCCTCAACGGAAAATTCAGCGGCCACGCCTACGCTGCGAACCTCGGCTGGATCGCCCTCGCCACCACCTCCTCAGACCTCGTCACCACCACCATCGCCCGCCCAGATACCGATGCCGATGGCATCCCAGACGCTTGTGAAAACCTCCGCTTTGGCAACCTCACCGCCGCCAATGCCACTAGCGACTCCGATGGTGATGGCCAGTC
>JAYULG010000369.1:0-33756 GCA_043763755.1 Akkermansiaceae bacterium
GTATGCCTACTGGAAGCAAGCCCGTAAGGACTCAAACAACATAAATTAATTCGCAGGAACCATTCTTACCAAGCGATCTTGGCCATTGGTAAGTATATAGAATGAATTCATTAAGTTGTCTAAAGTGCAGTGATTCTTATACGAACAAAGCGTCTAGTTGAATTAAAGGAGGAAGTGACGGTGACACGTTCATAATAGGTATCAACAGCTTCAGGGATACTCATGGTTGCAGATGGATCGGATGCCCAAGAGCCTGAGGAAAGTTCAGTGCTAAATTCAACAGTATAAGTGATGCCCGAGTCGATGGTGGATTTGCAGCGGATATAGGTAAGCTTGAGTTTTCCAACATCATCGACTTGCATCGAAGGGAGCCCGGCGTTGACACCAGCTCGTAAGATGGCGGAATTCGGTAAAAGCAAATTAACTTTCTGATTGTTGCCGTTACCCACCATGTTAAACGCAAACTTAAGTAAATTTACAACACCGTCGTTGGCTGGGATGAGCAGGTCATCCGCGCCATTTATATCAAGACCGTGGGTGTTGCGAAACACTTGAAGTGCAGTGAGAGCAGGAAAAATTGTAATGTCCACCATTCTTGCAAGCGAGGTGCCGCCGGCATTGGAGGCAGTAAAACTCGGAGTAAAATTACCTGCTGTTGTAGGAGTCCCGCTAAGGGTGCCCGTGGCCACGTTTAGGCTCACTCCTGCCGGCAAATTACCGCTAGAAATCGCCCAACTCGTGGGGTTCTCACTGGCAGCGATGCCATAACTAAAAGCTTGGCCTTGGTTACCAGTTACCATTTGGCCAGGCACGATGGTGGGCGCAGAAACTGGTGTTACCGTCTGATAACTCCCTCCGAAGCGCACTTCATCGATCTCCAAAATTTGTCCCGCACTGAAGCCTTGTTGAAGACGGATCCGATTAAAAGTAAAGTCGTTAACATTTGCTAGCTGGATGGCATCGCTATCCAAAGGAGTGCTGCCAAGTATAGGATCTACCCAAAAAAAGACGCTATCATTGCCAGACTGTAAAACAATTTTTGCTACAAGGAATGTGACATTGCCAGTGCTAGAACTAGAATTGATCGCACCACCACCGCTGCGCTCTACTCCCCAGTTACTCGCTCCATTTCGTTGGCCGATGAAAAGGAACTCGCTCCCCCTATTGAAAAGTGATAATCCACCCCAGTTGTTTCCGGGACTTGTGCTTCGCGCGAGGAAACTGATCCAATATGTTCCATTGGCGAGTGGCGAAGAACTAAGACTTCGGAAGTTTGGCCCACCATTTTTGACAACCGCTTTGCCACCCGCTGTAATTAAGGAGAGTCCCGGTGAGAATACTAGACCCGGTGCCTGAATATCGTTGCTGCCACCGTCCCATGCTCCGATCCATTGATCACCGCCGTTTTGAGAAGCTAAGGCACCTACTCCCGAGGTATAGCTAAAGGAATCGTAAGTAGCTGGTCCGGTAACGATCAAAGGGTTGATAGTAATTGAAATACCTACAGATGGTGAAACTCCTAAGCCATTGCTCGCATTGATGACTGGATTGAAAACTCCAAGTTGTGTAGGAATGCCCGAGATCAGGCCAGAGCTGCTCAGACTAAGCCCTAGCGGTAAAGAGCCGGAAACTAAGGTGAATCTAGTAGGAGCGTATAATGAGGCAATCTGGTAGCTGAATGCAGTCGAAATATTTCCAGTTACCGATTGTCCTAAGCTGATCGTCGGAGATTGAGGCGCGGCCACAATTACAATATTGAAGGCTGTATAGAGAGGACCTGAGACATTTGAAGCTACAGCAGTGATGCTACGTGCCCCGCTTGTGGTGGGAATCCAACTCATGCCATATGGTGAACTGGTATCCTCACCGATTTTGGTGTTTTCATCATAAAACTCGATCTTTGTAAGACCATTCCCGAAACCATTTTCATTGACTGCAAGCGTAGTAGGTGCACCTACATTTCCCAAACTAAATTGAGCTGGGGTAGCAAAAACTATACTGGGCAACGAGACAAAAGCACGGTAGGCGCGGGCAGTGCTTTCAGTGGGTAGCCACGAATCTACAAGGGTGTTATTTGTATCTTTTATTCCAGTAAAAGATAGGTCTGGACCAATTTCCAGAAAACGGCTGGAGCCACCGCTCAGTCCATAGGGTGGACTAGTAGTTTCGTTGTTTGTGCTATTGCGCACGCCCCACCAGCCAGATGAAATAGGGATGCTTCCGAGCACTGGGGCAGCAGTCGCAGACGGCACGCTGCTGCTAAGATAGCGGCCTGCGGTCATTACTTGGTCAAGCCAATAGAGGCCAAATGAGTTATAAGAAGAGCTGGTGTCCCCAAAGGTATGAGGCCGCCCCCAACACATTACAGAAGCGCTCCGCGTGAGTCCTTTTTTCCGATGATTACTCATTGCCGGAAAAATTCGCGATGGCGGTGATTGTGTCCCGTCAATTTGGCCTCCAAGATTGAGGAGTGGAATTTCTTTCGTGATCGAATTGAATTCGTAATTAAGGGGTAAATCCCAAGGCAACTCCGTCCACCCCTGATGGGCAAGGATGGCAATTGTACGCTCTGGCCAAACATGCAGAGAATGAGAGGCATCATAGGAACCAGCAGACATTCCGCTAATTACGAAAGGTGCATTCGCGATCTCAGGGCGACCCGTGCTTTTAGCCATTTGGTCCAGACGATTAAAAAACCATGGTAGCGCGGAGAGCTGGAAGTCAAATCGGTTGGGCTTCCCTGTGTAATTAGATCTGGGGCTTGCAATCGCGAAGCGCCATTGATCCGCAATTCTTCGGAAATTCGGATCGGTGGTGAAGTGCCGATCATCGCCACGAGTTCCTGGCCACCAGAAGAGCACACCTCGGATCGCACCTGGCCCTGGCGGTAATGAAACGCGATAGGTAGAGCTATCAATGTTATCATTGATGTTATAGATCGTAGAAGCAAGGTTCTGGATGGTGAGTAGAGCTGAAGGTACAGTCCCAAGCACGGCTCCATTCGTGGGAGCAGATAGGTTAATTGATAGATTGAGCAGGCCAGTTGTGGTTCCTGTTGCAGGCAGCGCGATAGTGAATGTTTTTACAGCGTTATCACCTGACGCCCATGTGATGGTGCCGCTGGCAGCCGTGTAGTGCGTGCCAGCGATTGCGGCCCCGATATTTTGTTGATTTGCACCGATTGCGGGCAAAGAGCTGCTGGTGGCATAGTTTACCGAAACTGCACCAGACGTGCCACCATCACGACGCACTGTGACTACCACACTGCCACCGTCTGGGCCATAATAGCGCCGAGAATTTAGATTGATAACACCCGCAGAAGGGCCTTGTGCATCGGTGATTTCCAGCCGTGTTGTGACATTTTGACCAAGTGTAGCCCCGCCAGTGGGAGTCACTAAGCGACCTGTGTATGTAATCGTGCCTTGCACTAAAGGAGATGGTCGCAAGTTATAGCGGAGACCATCTAGCGATGGCCACATGAACGGCAGAGTTTTTGACGAGCTATCGCCATTTTCCCACGTTAAAGTGCCCGCAGCTACCCAACCACGTGTGTTATCGCTGAGATTATAATTTTGTGACTCAACGGCATTATCCGTAGTTTCGTTTATCCAAACACTGTAATTGGCTGAGACAGCACCTGTGCTGCCACCCGTGCGAGTCACGACGACAGTAGGCACAAGAAAATTGGTATTGTTTTGTGTAACGAACGTAGCTTCTGAAGCTGAGAAGAGTGGTTCGCTAAATTGCAAAACCCCGGGCTGGGAATAACCACGTAAAGAGGCGATAATACAAATCCCTAATATCGCAAATAACTTGATCATAATGTAAATGGGCTAAAGCAACACATGGGAGTAGGTTTCAGGACTATGAAAATATACGCGTCTTCTAGCCACTTACTACTAAATTCACGAATCGACTTTACTAGCGGCGCAAACTGGTGCCCTCCATGGGCGAGGTAGTTGGATTTCTGAGGTATTGGGTTTACTGAGCCGTGACTTTGACGCGGACAAAGCGTTTAGTTTGCGAGAGGTTATCGGTTACTGTGACGCGTTCAAAAGTGGTATCGAGGCTGGTGACAGCGGTGGTGGCTGAACCATTCACGGCCCAAGATCCGCTCGAAAGATCGTTACAAAACTCTACCGCATAGCTGATTCCTCTATTGGAAGTTGCTTTGCGGCGGATATAGTTTCCCTGCAATTTCCCTAGGCTGTTCATCGAAGCTGTTGGAAGACCTGAATTGCCGTTTACAGTTAGAACATTGATGTTGGGTATTGTGATTTCAGCCACCTGCCCTGTGCTCGTGCCAATCATGTTAAAGGCAAACTTCAAAATATTTTGCACGCCATCATTGGCAGGGGTGAGTAGATCTTGGGAGCCATCGGCGGTGAGGCCATGTGCCGTGCGGAAAGAGCTTAATGCGGTAGGATTTTGAAAAAACTCAATTTCGGCAATGTTTCCGTGGCTATCATCTGGAGCCAGATAGCGGACGTAGCGGAAGCGGACAGTGTTGCTAATGGCAACAGATGTAAATGCTTCGGGGGGCGTGCCGCTGATGGTGTAAAAATTGATGACACCACTGCTAAAGTCTGCAGTGTTGGAGCCTTGAAAAATTCCTCCGTTTAGCCGATTCGCCTGATTCCGGCGTGGGTGGTAACGCAGAGAACGAATCTGGAGTTCACTGCCTAAATCCAAGCCAACCCAGTTTCCACTTCCGTTCTGAGCATCAAAGTAGCTGCTTGTATCACCATCAAAGGCATTCTCTCGGGTGCTGCCATTGTTACTCCAAGAACCCATAGTTCCGATGATGATGCCAGTGAGGTGGAAAGGTGGAGGAGCGATATTAAGCGGATGCCAACGATACATCATCACTTTGCCGTTTAAGTTTTCTTCTACAAAAATGAGATATTCGCCATTTGTGCGTTTTCTAGCAAGTATGGGATTCATAATGTCTGACCATCCGCTTCTGAATCCGGTATCAGATGTGGGTAGGATCTCGCCCACTTTGCTTCCGTCCAACTTACGATGCACATAGACTCTTCCTTCGGTGGAGGCGGCCAAAAATATAAAGTCACCAGCCTCGCAAAAACCTTTTACGTTATTAGAATTAGGAGAATTTGGAGTGAATGGCAGCGCGAGATTCCAAGCCACAGAGCGATTCCCCAGAAATCGAGTGTATGCCACGAGCTTATCTCCAGCGACTCCCCAGTCTCCGCCTAATATCCCGTCAGCACTAGCACCAGCAGCATATAACACATCATTGGTCACATCATAACTCACACGCCGAATATCTACTAAATCAGGCAGAGCGTAAGCAACGGAGTTAGCGAGATTATAAATCGGACTTCCGTGAACATCAAAGCCTTGAAGCGGATAATAGCGTACGCCGCCCTCTCGGGATGCCTTCCAAATTCCTCCATTGGCATCTGGAAAATACTGTTGAGTATAAAGCTGGCCCAAGGCAGACTGAGTCTCCCCAGAATTGTTAATCCCGTTGCCATTCGCATCGCACCAAAGGCTTTCGGGAGATCCGTTTTCGAAAGAACCGCTAGGGATCGCAATTTCGCCATCCGTCGTGGCATTAAAACGGTAGAAGGCGAGAAATGAACCATACATATCTGTGACATAGATGATTTTTTTTCCTGCGATGCTTCTTACATAAGTGGTGGCTCGGATGCGATTCCCTTCGTTAGGAAGAAAAATTCTTGGATCAGTGGGATACTTGAATTTATTCAGTGTCATGGCGGCGGGTGACCATTCAGTGCCTGGCACGATAGAAGCCAAATTCAGATAATATTTGAATTCGTGGGTGTAGAACTCAGTTTCATCGCTCGGGTTTACTTCACCCACGGAGGTGAAAATAAGCCCATTGAGGCGCCACTGGAGCACTCCTGCGCTATTATACTTTTCATAGCGCCCACCGCCTTGATTTACACCATTATTGCCGACAAAGATGTTGCCTCCAGAGTCAATTCGCACGCCCGAAGGTTCGCTAAACTTTAGCGGGGCGATCGCACCGGCAACACCGCTGTGAATACCGCCCGTAGCTCCAAAGGTGGCAGGTTGAATAGGAGTAGTAAAGATATTGGTATAAACAAGTATGTTTTGATCAATACCGCTATTGGTGACGAGAATACGATCATTCACTCTATCCAAGCAAAAGCCCTTGGGTATGACACCTGAGGGAAAATCAACCGCTTGAGATTGCAACACTCCACCAGTATTGAATCGCACTAACTTTTTCTGCACCTTGTCCAGCATCCAGATAAAGCCAAGCCGATCTCGATCCAGTAAGCCAGGGTGGGCAATTGCAAATGAACGCAAAGGAATGCTGCTCATAGTGCTAGCGTTGTAAACCTTGATCTGACCCGAAAAAGGTTCAGAGACGTAAAGCTCGTTGTTCAAAATGACAATCCCACTGGGCAGAATTTCAGAGGAATTCGTAGCGATGACAAGCATGGCACCGTCGTAACCTTTGCCCCCAGGAAACGAGGCATTCGAGCCATCAATATTGAAGCGGCGGACACACTTCCAAGAAACATTTGAGTCCGCTGGATATTTGTGCTCATCCGCCTCATAGCCACCCTGTTGAGACATAGATTGGTATAGGTAGGAGTCATCTAAGAAAACTGCTTCACCAGAAATACGCCCCCAACTGCCAGTGCCACTATCAGTCGGAATCCCGACCTTCGCGCCAGTGGGACCATAGATCGCCACATTTTTACCACCTTCATCCCAGTTGGTAATAGTCGCTAGATTACCAGAGGGCGATACGGAAAAAGCTGCGGTATTATGAGGAATCGAGTTCTGGGGAATACCCGAATTGTTACCGATCCATGAGTTCGTATAGTGAGCACCGCCAAGAATCTGTGCTGAGAGGCTAGTTGCACTGAAACTAAAGAGGAACCAAATAGATGCAAGATTCGTCATGTGTGCCTATGGATATGATTTGCCGCTGGCAAGTAAGTAACAGTGTTGGAGACAATTGAAAAGCCAGTATTGGCGTCATTTACCAAAATTTCGGAATTTGGGGGTGGTGAAATTACCAGTTTGGGCGGCGCCGCTGCCGATTCTGTTGAGAACGAATTGCAAGAAATTTGCCGTGCCTGTGCTGGCGAGGATTCAAGATCTTGTGAGCTATCGATTGGGGGATCGTTCTAGAACCATCATTCGCCGCTCGTCATTCCGCACTGCAAGGCAATTTTTAAAAGATCCGTGTTGCTCCGCTGAGTTTGTTGGATAAAACCCGCCTATGCGCTGCGATCCTATCCCATCTGAGTTATTTATTCGCAACCGTCAGAAGCTGATTCATTTGCTGAAGCCGAATAGCATGGTCGTGGTTCATTCCAACGATGTTTTTCCTACTAATGCAGATGGATCAATGAGCTTGAAGCAAAACAGCGATCTTCTTTACCTCACCGGAGTGGATCAGGAAGAAACGGTGATTATTCTAATGCCCAGCGCGGTAGATCCCAAAGACCGCGAGATTCTATTCGTCCGCGAAACCAGTGAGCACATGGCCATCTGGGAGGGTGCAAAACTCACTAAAAAGGAAGCAGCGGCCGTGTCTGGCATCGGGAGAGTGGAATGGTTCAGTTCATTTGAAACTTTCCTACAGCGCTTAGCACCTCAGGCGGATTACATTTATCTTGCCACAAATGAACATGCTCGCGCTAGCATCGTAATTGAAACCCGCAATGCACGCTTCATTAAAGATTGTCAGTCTCGCTATCCTCTCCACCATTATGAGCGATTAGCGCCTTTGATGCACCGACTGCGAATTACCAAAGATGAAGTTGAAGTTAGCATCATCCAGAAGGCATGTGATATAACAGAAGCTGGTTTTAGGAGAGTGCTTGGTTTCATCAAACCAGGCGTTGGCGAATGGGAGATAGAGGCGGAGTTATTGCACGAGTTTGTGCGAAAAGGGTCGCGCGGATTTGCCTATGCTCCGATCATCGGCAGCGGAAAGAATGCATGTGTTCTTCACTATGTGGAAAACAACAAAATATGCCAAACCGGCGATTTAATCTTGCTAGATGTAGCTGCTGAATATGCTGGCTGGAATTCTGATCTGACTCGCACCGTCCCTGTGAATGGCCGCTTCACGAAACGGCAGCGCCAAGTGTATGATGCAGTGCTGCGAGTTTATCGAGGCGCAAATGATCTCTTGCGCCCAGGTAACACACCGCTGGAATACCAGCGGCAAGTGCTAGAGCTGATGGAACGCGAACTTGTAAATCTCGGCTTATTCACTGCGAAAGATGCTAAGAACCAATGCCAAGACAAGTTGCTTGTGAAAAAATATTTCATGCATGGGACCTCGCATCATCTGGGATTAGACGTTCACGATGTTTCTCCGCCCCAAGAGCCTTTTGCCGAAGGAATGGTCTTCACCATTGAGCCCGGTATCTATATCCGTGAAGAAGGCCTCGGCGTGCGACTCGAAAATGATGTGCTCCTCAGCAAAAAATCAAACTTTAATCTAATGGGTAAGATCCCGATTGAAGCTGATGAAATTGAAACTTTGATGCAGGAAACAGCCGGCGGTATGGGCGGCGATTCTATTTCAAAGAGATAAGCTTTTGATGGCAGTTTGTAGGTCTGCAAAGCTAGGGCGGGAAGTTGTATTTTCATTCATGCAGAGTTGTTGAACGGCACGGAGGGAGTCGATGAAAGATTGGTCTCCTGTGGCGCGGTCTAATAACTCGCCTAACAAGATGCCGAAGGCGCATACTTCGATTTTTGCGGCTGGTGACTGTGCAGGATAAAATGAGGACGCTCCCATATCTCCTAACAAACATTTTCCGGAGTGATCCCAAAGAATATTATGGGCATAGAAATCTCCGTGCATGATGCCTTGTTGGTGGAAGTGATGGCCGAGGGAAGCGAGATCCAGAGCCATGCGATGCAGAGTTGAGATGGGGATGTCCAAGCCACTGGGAAACACGTCCCGGGTGCAGGTTTCTAAGTCAGGCGGTGATGCGAGTGTGGTGAATGCGCCATCGATCAAGGGCATGACGAGTGCGCGTTGGCCGCTGGGGTGATTACAGATTTCCCCAATCATGCCGATGAGTGATGGGTGGGCTGGGAGCATCAGACTGGTGGCAATCTCACTTTCCGGTAGCCCATCGCTGGTCATGAGGCCTCTGAAAATTTTCACTGCGACATCGATGTGAGTTCCGGCATTCGGTGCTTTCCAACACGCATGGTAGATCACGCCAGATGCACCCTCGCCGAGTTTGGAAAGGACGTGAAATTCCTCCCAATCTAACAAGCGGCGGTTGGCAGGTGCGGGAGCGGCAGTGGCCGGATTTCCACCGAGGCCGAGCCATGCGAGGCGAGGAAGTTTGAAAAGCCAAGGAGGAAAATTTTCAAATCGATTTGCGGCAAGCCGGAGCAGTTCCAACTCGGTGCATGCGGCCATTGCAGCGGGTAAGTCCGTGAGCTGGTTTCCCGCGAGCATGAGTTTCTGTAATTTCGCACAGTAGCCGATCGTGCCCGGGATGGCCTTGAGGCGATTGTCTGTGAGGATGAGCCAGCGGAGAGAGGCGGGGAGTGCGGCTTCAGGGATTAGATCAATTTGATTCGATTTAAAGCCGATCATGCTGAGCTGAGGACAGGCGCCTAATACTTCGGGGAGTTGGCTAAATTGGTTCTCCGAGCAGAAGAGAATGCGGAGTTTGCGCAGTTTTGTGAAGTCGTCTGGTAGCAATTTGAGCTGATTTCCAGAGAGGTTGAGAATTTCTAACGAGTCTGCGAGATCGAAAATTTCTGGCGGGACGTGCGTGAGATTTGCGGAGAGATCAAGGCGCTGGCATCCAGCAAAATTTCCGGCTTGGAGGGCAGCGAGAGCCTCGGACCCAGTGGGGGAGTGAGTCATGCGATGAAATTTCACGCTTCGATGAAATTCCGGATCAACTGGAGGCCAATTTCTTGGCTTTTCTCAGGGTGAAATTGGCAAGCGAAAAGGTTCCCGGATTCCACGGCAGCGGCGAATGTCTGGCTACCGTAAGTGGTGGAGGCGACGATCACATCTTGATCGAGCGGCGCAGGGAAATACGAGTGGACGTAGTAAAAAAATGGCTCATTCCCAAGGTGATGCCAGACTTGCGATTCCAGTTTTTGAGCGATGGCAGAATTCCAGCCCATGTGAGGAATTTTCAATCCTTGTTCATCAGTGAAACGGCGGACCATGCCGCGGAGGATGGCGAGTCCCGGGGTGCCGGGTGCCTCTTCACTGGCCTCAAACAAAATTTGATAGCCCACGCAGATGCCAAAATACGGGCGGCTGGCATGGATCCAGTCTTTGAGGAGCTTAGCTAAACCACGTTCTTCAAGGCGTTCCATGCAATCCCCGAACGCACCTTGGCCGGGTAAAATTAAATGTGTGGCGGCACCTGCATGATCTGGACTGGCGATGATGAGTGGCTCATGACCAAGTGCGCGAAGGGCATTTGCAACGCTGCGGAGATTGCCACCGCCGTAGTCAATAATACCGATTTTCACAATGCATCCTTGGTGCTGGGGATGCCTTTGACACGCGAGTCACGTTCGCAAGCTTCCCGCAGGGCGCGGGCGAGACCTTTGAAAATCGCCTCAGCAATGTGGTGGCCGTCCCGACCATACAATAACTCAATGTGGATGTTTGCCCGAAGATTCGAGGCGAGCGCACGGCAAAATTCCTCGACGAGGGTGAACGGCATGTTTGGCGCAGATGGAGTCGCGGCAGGTGCTCGGAACTCTAAATGAGGGCGGTTGCTAAGATCGAC
Organism: Akkermansiaceae bacterium; assembly: GCA_043763755.1. Lineage (GTDB taxonomy): Bacteria > Verrucomicrobiota > Verrucomicrobiia > Verrucomicrobiales > Akkermansiaceae > Luteolibacter. The sequence continues at coordinate 10,770 of JAYULG010000369.1, forward strand.
GACGACTCTGACCAAAGTCTCATCCATCGGCAAATAAGCACACCCGAAGCGGTGGATGCCGGCTTTTGTGCCAAGTGCCTCACGCATACTTTCACCGATGACGATCCCGGTATCTTCGATGGTGTGGTGCGCATCCACTGCGAGATCACCCACGGTTTTCACATTGAGATCAAACAAGCCATGCTTGGAAAAAAGCGTGAGCATGTGATCAAAAAACGGGATGCCAGTATCGATGTGAGAAACGCCGGACCCATCGAGATCGATAGAGAGCTCGATGGAAGTTTCCGCCGTTTTGCGGCTGCGAGTGGAAGTGCGAGCGGGTGACATGGAGAGTGTGTAAAATTTTTCCGCAGTGAGGACATGCGCTTACGGCTTTGCTTTGGCGCTAGCTTGTAGCGGAGCGAGGTAGCGCTCTGGCACTCCTGCGGCTTTGGCAGTGGCTATGGCGGCACCAATGGCGGTGGCTTTTGCAGCAGCATCGGTGCCAGTATTGATCGCAGAAATCACATCGCGGTAGGCTTTTCCACCATCTAATCCGGAGACGGCGGGTGGCGCAGCAAGACGGGCAATTTCCTTTTGCCCAAACTGAATCGTATCCACCATGGAGGGCTTGTGAAATGGCGTGACAGTGGGCCACGCGACCATTGCAGCTTTTTCAGAAGTGTAGCGTGCTTCATGCGAAGCATATTCTTCTCGGATAGCAGCTTCAGTGCTCTTGCGGTCCAGTAACGCCATACGCTCAAGGCCGACATTGCGCTCCTTGAAGCGTGCGTCGAGGGAGGCGAGGAGCTCCTTTGTTTCCGCGACGTGGCTTCCGATGACATTGAGGATCACTGGCACTACTGCGGTGCGCGAGGAAGTGGATGGGAAATCACGGTCCAGCTCCGAGAAGGCGAGCAAGGCAGCTCTCATATTATTCTTGGCGACGGCAGAGTGGATTCTTGCTTCGAGGGCGCGGGCATCAAGCTCGTAGGCATTTGCAAGATAGTCTGCCTTCTGCACCATCAGACCGTTGTATTTGATGGCACCCGCAGCGACTTCTTTTTGTTCAGCTTGAAATGATGCGAGCGTCTTCTTTGCCTCGCTGTGTTTGGAACTAGCCGGGTAGGTTTGCACAAATTTAGTAAAACTGGTGATTCTCTCTGCATAATCCGCAGCGGTGGCAAAATCCGGGGCTGGCACGAGTTTTGAAATTGCCTCAAACGCCGTGAGATCTGGCTTTTCGCGCTCCATCTTTGCAACATCTGCCTTGGCCACCTTGCGTTCGTCTTTGATGCTTTTTGTGACTTGCACCTCAAGCAAATAGAACTCTGGAGTTTCACTAATCACTGTGCCTTCTACCGTAGTTCCATCTTTTAAAGTGAAAGTGTCTGCATGGCTGATCACTGAGGACATCCCAATGACAAGTGCGCTAAAAAGTGAGGTTTTTTTCATAGGACATTGATCGATAGAGTTTGAGGACGATTGCCCACGTTCATGGCAATGGCAAGACTGCTTGCTCGAGTTCCTCTGGACGGGTGACGAGGCGAGATTCAGTGGCTGAGTAAATAATTTTTACGGCTCCTGCCGGAACATCATCCGCGGGTGTAAGCGGGCGGCGCTGGATCATTCGCAGCGGCAGCCGCTGCGTGGCGAGCATGAGCTCTGGGCTGAGATCTTTCCCACCGACTATGGCGACCTTGAAATGCCGCGCAAGTGTGGCTTGCAAAAGATCCGTATGAAGGATGGGCCGCTCCGTGGCGAAGGTGGGGAGTGGCGTAGCAAGCTCACTGAAAGTGGAAACCAATGGCCGCTGCAGCTCTGCAAGGCGGCACTCAGCCATCGAAATGAGACCCGCTGTAGAATCATCGAACAACATCACCAGATCTGTGATCGGCAAATCGAGAATTCTTGCGGTATCTGGGCATTCTTTTAAAAACTCTGAATCAGTGAAAAGCTCCGCAGCGGTCGTCGCGAGATCTTCCGCCCATACGAGCAAGGATTCGTCATTGCCAATGGCTGCCACATCGAGAGTGGCCTGCAAGGCGAGTGCGTAGAGAAAGGCTCTGCCTTCACTGATCGCGGCAGGCGCTTCCAGTGCGAAAATCCTGAGCTTAGGGCCTTGGGAAAATGCTTGCCGGGCTTTTTGTAAAAGAGCTACGGACTTATCTCTAAAGCTCACATCTCCAGTGGCAGCAAATGCGCTCGCATAGGCGGAAATCATGCGGAATGTGGCCCCTGCATGGGCAGATTGATCCCGCTTTGTTTCGCCAAGCTTTTGTTGTCGTGCTTGGAGCAGAGCCGCTCTGACGGACTCAAGCCGAGTATAAAATGCCGCTGCCGAGGTAGCATCACTGGCTGCCATTTCCCCGAGAGACTGCCTGAATGCGATGGAATTTGTGCGGAAAAACTCTCGTTGCGGATCTATCTCGGAAGGTAAATTTCCCAAGCCTTTCATGCCAGTGAGTGAGATCCACCATGCGGAATCTTCTGCTGTGAGGACTTTTTCAACCTCCTCCACGCTCCACAACCACGCAGAGGTATCGAAATCCGGACTCACCCCGATTGAGAACAATCCGCCTTGAGTAGTGAAGTTCTTCTCGGCGTAGCGGATCGTATCGAGCGCTTTTTCTAGCGCCCACGGGTTCTTTGTAGCGCGGTAGGCATTTAGCAGGGCCACCGCAGCTCGGGCTTGGCCAATGCACTCGCGATTGAATACTGGCAAACTCCACGAAGTGCCACGCCTCGAGGTGTAGACGCCGCCCTCTAATGGATCAAACATAGCACTGGAAAGTAGGTCCTTGAGCAAGTTTTGCGTGGTTTCCAAGCACTTCTCGCGGAACTCTGCCGTCAGGCCCGGATGGATAGCTGCGGTAGAAAGTAGATCCAGCGCCCCAGCAGGAAACAGTCCGCCCGCCTCATCAAAGCTGCGCGAATAGGGATCATAGAGCGAGAGCAATTGCCGGATCGCCTTTAGCACATCTTCCGCGGGTTTGTCACTTTTTACAGTGGTGCTGCGGCGCTGAGCTATGCGCTCGTAGCGCGCAAGATTATCCATCGCACTATTTTTTACGACGTAGGCCGAGTCATCCGCCCACATTCGCGCGACCATTGACTCAGATTGCATGTAAATTTCGGCCACGTTCTCTTTCGGCCCTCCGGCCACCGGGATCCATGCCACTGGATTTCCATCAGCCGTTAGCCAAATGAGGAGCGGCAATTGCAAACCCCGCTTGATCTCCGCGCACAGATCCGCTGTCAGCAGGCCCATCTCACGGGAAGCATCCCCATCAATGATGACAGGCACGTAATTTTCATTGATGTTGGAGACGAGTGCTGGATTCGATGAAAGTGTATTGAGCACTTTTTGAAATCCTGAATACTGCGGCATCGCTACCACGGCGAATATCAAGCGATTCACCTCCTTCGCACGCGCCATCGTTTCACTAGACCAAGGCTGCCAATGGATGGCTGACTTCGCTTGCGCGGCGTAGATGGCACCTGGCAGTGAACCTAGTCCGTTAGAGCGCAGTTCCGGAGCCACTAGGCGGGCCGCCGCCGTTACGGATTTATCTGCTTTCTTTTCATGCTCCCGGCATGAAGTGATCCCCACCAAGAGACAACAACCGAGCGCCGCAGGAAGTCTTAAATTGAAAGTCATCGGGGATTTCATGAAATCTTGGGTCCGTGGAGCTGAAATACACATTTCCCTCTCCAGAGCCGCATCATGAAGAAAAGACTTCCGATGTGGCAAGCGGAAGCTAACGTCCGGACATAATTCCTTTTTCAGTGTGATCAGTATCGCCGTTTCCAGCCAAAAAGGGGGTGTGGGTAAAACCACCGTCTCCATCAATCTCGCCCATTCATTCGCACTTGCAGGAGTGAGGACGTTGTTAGTTGATGCCGATCCCCAAGGCTCCGTCGGCCTTTCTCTAACCCGCCAGTCACGCTTACTCGCCGGCTTTTATGACTATCTTGTGGATCCAGGAATTCCTCTCGAGCGTCTGATCGTGCCCACGCGGTTGGAGACATTTTCACTCGTTGCCAGCGGTCAGGCGAGCGACTACGAAGCAGGCGGGGCAGGCTTGGGTGCCCATCTTGCGCGCGTGAGGGGATTTCTCCGTAGCGCCGCTTCACATGGTTTTGACCTGTGCCTGATCGACACGGCAGCCGGCCTCTTCGGCATCACTGGTGATGTAATTGCCTCCAGCGATGCAATCATGATCCCTCAGCAGGCCGAGCCACTGGGAATCCGCTCAGTGCCGAAATTGCTTGAAGGCCTCAATCGCTTGCGGGTGATGAACCCACGCCTAAGCGTCTTGGGTGTCTGCCTGACGATGGTGCAAAACGAACTCGCGGAAAGCACAGAAGCCGCCTTGGCCCTGCGCCAATTACTGCCACAAGAAATGGTTTTTAAAACGCAAATCCCGCGCGACGGACTGTTTGTAAGAGCCAGTGCCCGTGGCCTGCCTATCGGAGTATTAGAAGATGGTGCGGGTGCCCAAGCCGTTTTCGATGCGCTGCGCTCCGAAATTGAAGCAAAACTTGATCCCGCCTCAGCTCGCAGATGATGGACCCGATTTACCCGTGGCTTGATCCCATCGAAGTCCGGCGACTTGCTGAGGGGCTGATGCGTCCCAGCCGAGAAACATCTGCGCCGCTTTCAGATGCTGGCTTCGATGATGCATTCGTAGGCTTTGCCACTCAGCCAGAAGCGCTACCACTCGTTGTTGCCCCACCGCCAGCGGTCTTGTCACCTACCATAGCAGAGCCGACCTCCGAGCAGAATGATTCCGCAGAAGATGTGGTGGCAAGGGGGCCTTTTTTGGATCGGATCATTCGTTTTCGAGATTGGATGAGATCCCAATTCGGTGCTACTGGCGTCTTCATTCTAGATCGTGATGGGGCAGTGATTTTTGATGAAAGTAAACACGGCAGGCTTCATTTCCTTGCCCGTAGCCTCGCGCTCGCATCACGCCGCCAGCGGAGCTCGACTGGGAATGTGCATGTGAAAATTACAGCAAGCTCGACGCTAGAAGTTATACCTGTGGAAACGGCATACGGCTGCCTTGTCCTTGGGGCTGTAGTTCCTGAAGCGTTAAACCAAAACTCCGTTGCCGCCGTGATGGAAGCACTGGTCAAAATTACTTCTCCTCCACCAGGCAAGCACTGAAGCCGGCTAGCCTCAGCCTTTTTTCCAAATCCAATTCATCTCCACTTCAATGTCAGGATGAATGCTCTGGTGCACTGGACATCCTCTCGCCGCACTCTCGATGAGCTTTCGCTCTGGATGGGATTCTAGCAGCGGCATTACCAAGTCTAACTCTAGCTTAGTAATCCTTCTCGGCTGATTTTCAGACATGTGTTTCCGCACCGTCACCTCCATCCCTTCCACTGAGATTTCCTTACGCTTCGCGACGATCCCCACCACGGTGGCCATGCACGTTGCCAGCGCCGTAGCCACAAGATCTGTGGGTGAAAATGCTTGGCCGAGCCCATTATTATCCACAGGGGCATCCGTTACTATTATGCTTCCGGATGGCCCATGGACCGCACTGCAATGAAGATCACCTTCATAAATAACTTTGATTTCTATCATATCACTATTCCCTCTGACTTCACTTGACCTCTAACTTTATTTTCGCAAGCACCACTCGGAAACCATAAATCCAGTCATGGAACGTAGGCGATACGGCATTGCGCGAGCCAGTAAAAAGATTTTCACTACGGTAGGTGTTCCAACCACCTCCCCGGAGCACGCCTAGTGCGGTCACTCCCAGCTTAGAATATTCATCCTCCACCCATTCTTGGGCGTTTCCACTTAGATCATATAGACCTAGCCGATTTGCGAGGAAACTTCCCACTGGTGCGGCATACGGATAGCCATCGTTATAGCTAAGAATTGTTTGATCAATAGGAACACCCGGCGTGCGCGAGGTGCTCACATCTGCGAAATTTCCCACGGCTTCTGGCGGCGGCCAACTCTCGCCCCAAGGATAGGCGCGCTGCTTACGCGCATCCCTCCAGCCGGGGCTGATTCCCTCGTCTTCCAGCAAGCCAGCCATAGAACTCCACTCCAAGTCTGTGGGCAGCCGATAGCTGTGGGATTCAGACACTTTTGACTGGGAAATAAGCCCATTTTGCTGGTCACGTTTCGTTAGCCATTGGCAAAAAGCTTGCGCATCTTCACGGCTGATATTGACCACTGGAAAATTCGGCCCTTGTGGGTAATCCGGTAACCTCACGGGCCTATATCCAGACTCCTTGACGAATAATTCATAGTCCTTCACCCGAGTCTCCCACACACTTACCATGAGATCAGGACCTAGCGGTGCAAAGCGCATTTTAATCCCATTTTCCCAAGCTTTACCAAACACGACTCCTTCATTTTTCTCTAGGCTTACTAACTCGCTCAATGTCTGGCCTTCCTTTAACTCGATCCTTCTTGAATAAGGTTTATATCCCTCAAGCACAAATAAAATTTCGCTATTACCCGGCTTTACTTTTGGAACCTGCAATGGCTCCTTGGTGGAGCCTACCGCTAGACCATTGAGATATACTTCTGCCCCTGGAGGATCGCTTGTTAATATCAGTTCACCATAGTTGATCAAACGCACCACAACATAGAATGGCTTGAGATCATTGTCGCGGGAGTTATCAGAAAGATTGGGATGCTCAAAGGACAGATTACGCCTTGCCAGCACTTCGTGAGATTCTGTGAGATACCCCGAGTCCACTCCACTGATCTCTAGCCAATTGCAAAATGCATTTGTGCGCTCGCTGGATGCGAGCACTACTTCAGTCTCAATTCCATTTTGAAAAATTTTAATATATTCAGCTTCACCCTCAAACTTTGGATTGGCTTTTAAAAATGCAAGCCACGCAGGTTTTTGCATCATGGCAGAACTTACATGCTCAGCCCCTACGGGTTGGTAATTATTCTTTAATTGATCCGCCCATTGCTCTCCCACCAATGGCGGTGAGTATTTTGCCAATGCACCGAAAAGAACAAGAGGTTCTGTGGCGGCAGAGGCTGGTATCTTCCCTTTGATCACTAACTCACTGAAGCCAAGTTTCCGCACCGAAAAGTGATAAGTATCCCCTACTTTCCATTCGAGAACATTTGTAGGTGTGCGATCTAAATAACGATCGCTCTGGTCAAATACATCTGCTCCTTCAGGCTCACTTACCACCCGCAGCATCGCCAGCGCTGGTGGTGTCACTTCAGGTTGTTCGGGTATTTGCAACATGTGTGACCAATCACTTTTTTTAGCAACTTCCCATCCAGCCCACATGCCAAATAGACCTAAAACCATTGTGGTAATAAGCACGGCAGTGCCTCGGCGGCGGCGTTTTTTGCCCCGCTGCAAGCGCCTCAGCGCATCTGCAAGCTCAGCAGCACTGGAGATTTTACGCTTGGAAACCCGTGGTTCACAAATATCACAAATGATCTTATTCAGTTCGAGCCAGCGCTTGCGGTCCGCTCCTCCCGGAATCTCATCGGGGATTTCAGGGAAATCCATCCGGTCTTTACCCGTTGCGATTTCATAGAGAACTTTACCTAAACTATAGACATCTGCCTGCGCAGATCCCGGCCCTTCCGGTGGCACAAATCCCTCGGTGCCCACGAATGTCCGCTGCCCGCGTAGAGCCACCAGACCGATGTCTGCGAGCTTTGCACGGCCATTGACGAAAATGATGTTCGAGGGTTTTACATCGCGGTGCGCAAGACCTCGCTCATGGAGGTGATCGAGCGCCTCCGCCAAGCGCAGCCCCACATCTATGCAAACATTGGTATCCCATTTTACTCCCGTCACCAGTGGATTATCCGCCCGCAGAGTGCGTGCTTCATATTCAATCGGGTTTATATCTTGGCCGGTAGCTACATCATCTCCTAGCTCCATTACATAGTAATAAAATGATACTCCATCGGCACTCCGGCCCACGTGCAATATGTTTACTAGCGCCGGGTGATCCCGCGACATCGGTTCAAATTTCAATATCCCTTCAAATTCTCTCTCAAATCCCCGTTCATCCTCGAAATCCTCTCGCCACACTACTTTTACTGCCCTCAAGGCACCCGTCACACCACGCGCTAGCCATACCTCGCCATAGGCCCCGCCGCCGATTTTACGTAGGACTTCGTGGTCAGGGATTGTAGGACTTGGCCTGGATTTATTCGACATCGTCATCTCCATCCTCGAGCTTGGAGAGTTCCTTTTTTAGAACTGCCCCTACTCGATGCTTTGCTAGATAAACTTGGGCCATACTTACGTTTAGCTGATCTTGCACCCGCTTCGCATCCCATTGTTTAATTACATAACAATCGAAAATTTGATACTGCTTGGGCGAGACTTGAGTCTTCACTCGTGCAAGCGCCGCATCTGCCACGTTTTTTTTCCACTCCACATTCCAGAGGCGAGATAAAACATCACCGTTGGGATCTTCCACGCGGTCAATCACCGCCGTTTTGCGATCGTTATCCCATTCTCCTGCGATCATCGCTGTATCTTTTTTCCGCTTGCGAAATTGGTCATTGATCCGCCAGCGCGTCATATTCATCAACCATGTTTTGAACGACCCTTGCTCGGGATCGTAGAGATTTTTTTTGCTCTGCTTAGCAATCGAAAGAATCGTCTCCTGCACGCAATCGAACGCTTCATCCTGCCGCAGCCCTGCTTTCACCGCCACCGAGTAAATCAAGCGCCAGTAGGTTTGATAAAAGTCGTCCCACGCTCGCTGGTCTTCCCAGTTATCTAATCTCGCGATCAGGCTCTTGCGGGTTTTGGCGTAAGCCTGCCCTAGGATCGCTTCCCGCTCATCAGGAGCCTTCTCTTTTTCCTCTTCGTCGTCGGACATTCAACATGGATTACACGATTCCTCGGCATCTGTCTTTCATCGAATCACTTATTTCACAAACTTTTGGCTATCAACGACTTAGTGTTTTATAAAGAATCCTAAATGATTGCGAAATCCGAAATAGCGTGGAACTTGTTTACAATTTTTCCGATCTCTTCTTACCTCTCGCCACCGCAACAATATACCGTGTCACGCAGCTCATGCCTGTGTGACTCCCCCCACGGAAAGAATCATGTCCCCCACACCCGCCTCCCTGAATCCCTCTCAGACGGTCGAGAAGATCCGCGAAATCATCGTAGGTCGCCATCTCGAACGCCTCGAACTCCGCGTTTCCAAGCTTGAGAACGTGTCCCCGCCAACTGGGCAATCACCCGTCATCACCACTCAGCTCGAGGACCGCATCTATGCCCACGAGGCGAAACTAGAAGCACTCCAGCAGAATGTGAGACACCTCTCAGAATCCGCACAAACTCGGGAGAGTCACGAGCAACGTTTGACCCAAAACCGCGAGGAAACTCAACGTCTTGCCGCCCAGATCCAACAAATCGCCGCGATGAAATCAGCGGAAACTGCTACTGCTCCGCTCCACCTCCTGGAACACAAAATTGGGGGGTGGCTCGCTGATTGGCAGACCTCGTTTCATACCCATCTCGCCGACCGGGACCAACGCCTCGCTCATCAACTGCGCGGCGAGGTAGCAAGTCTCTGGGAAAATACCGAGTCACAGCTCACCCGCCTTGAGAGCCGCATATTAGACCGCGATTCCATCGAAGAACGGTTCCGCAGAATCGCCACTGCCGCCCGTGCCCTCGCCGAGTGCGCATCACCTGCCGCCGCTGGTCCAAGTTTTTCCCCACGCTGATGTCCTCCTATTTCACCGCCCTACCCAATCAAAAATTCGGGGCTATCGCGCCGAGGCAGTGCAATCTGCTGCCATTTCCGGTCGCACAGAGAATGCCATTGCAGCCGGCCCGCCCAACCGCACTCCCCGCATGGCCAGCATCACAGCAGGTGTCGCACGGCTCATTGGCGACTCCGAAATTTCCCGTTCTACCCACCATCGCTTGCCCCGCTGTATCAGTTAGCCCGCTATCCACTTACCAAGCGCCACCCACTCCCGCGGGTGAGCAAAGTAAATCACCTGAGGAACTCCTGCCTGATTTCACCGATGACGATCTCCGAGAAGCCTTTGGTCCGATCGTGGAAGATGCCGTCCGCAAGGCCGTTTACGCGAAAGAAAATGGCATGGACACCTACCTTGAGCCGATGCTCCGATCCACCATCCGCCGCGCACTCGCCGAGTATTCGCCCGCCTCGCGCCCCTTCCAGTCACCGGGGTCTTTCCACCGCCTCGTTTGGCACCTACAAGCGCTTTTCACCAGCCGCACCTACGAGGAAATTCTGTTTGAGAAAACCCATCGCTTCCAAGTGGACGAAGTTTTTCTGCTCGATGCCTCCAGCCTTGCCTTAGTCTCGTTTGCCAGTTGCGATCCTGCCCGCCACGCGTCCCCGAAACGCATCAACGCCACCGTCCAACGCATAGCCCTGCAACTTCGCGACGATCAAGGTAAAATCCGCAGCACCTGTGAGCTTGCGGACCAGCGCACCGCAATCACTCGCCAAGGGAGCTTCGTCTGCCTCGTCGCGATCGTCCGCGGGCGATCGAACGAGTTGATCATCGCAGATCTCGATTTCGCACTGCGGCGGATTGAAGATCGCTTCCGCACTGAATTTCTTGAAAAAGGCACGGCCCTGCTACATCCGCTCCAGCCATTTTTAGAAGATTGCCTCCTCATCCAAGCTCCGGCGAGTGCCGCCTAGAATCGCCGCTTGCTCGGTCAAATTCTTAGGCATAGTCTGCCGCCCGCATGATGAGTCGGATGGACAAACCCTTAATCCCTTTTTGCTTTCATATCGGCCTCGCAGCGTGGCTTGTCGCCTCATCTCTTAGCTTCTCGCAATCCCCTGCCCCGCTTCCAGCAGCTCAGTTTGATCCCTCGGATGTTTATTTCCAAGGCTACCTTGCCACCCGCGCCGCAGAAAAACTGGAGGGCGAACAAAACTTTGTAGGTGCCAAGGAAAAGTTTCAACATGCTCAGAAAATTGTAGAGGCCATCCAAAAGAACTACCCAGCTTGGAAGCCCGATATGGTAAAAAATCGGGCAGCTAAAAACCTCGAATCCCTCACTCGCGTGCACCCCAAAGCGGAGGAGCAACGGCAGAAAAAGCAAAATGTCGTCGCAGAATTCGAGGGTGGCCAAAAAACTCCCGGCACCATCATGGATCCGGCGGAAAATTTCCTGCCGCCTGCCTCTAGCATCCTCGAGACGAATCCGCTTGATGCCCGCCGCATCGCTGAGGCAGAGGCCGAAGTTAAGCGCCTGCGCAGTTTGAGTCCCCCTTCAGCACCTGCTCCTGCAGAATCTCCCAATCGCGAAATCACCCGCCAGCGAGACATTTCCCAAGCGCAACTCAAGGCCGCAGAGGCAAATCTGCAAGCCCTCCGCGTCCGCCTCGCCACCAGCCCCGTCGAGAGCGAAATGAAAGCACTCGGCACTCGCATCGCCGAGCTTGAGCAGGAACGCATCGCGATGGGCAGCGCCCTCACCCAGAGCCGCTCGTCACATATTGAGGCCCTCGCCCGCACCACTGCCCTCGAGAAAGAGCTCCAACTCATGCAGCAAAAGCACGCGGACCTCGATCGTGATCTCAAAGCCGAGCGCAAGATTTCCAACTCCGTCGTCGCTGGCCAGCGCAACCAACTCCGCTCTCTCGAAAGGCAACTGGACGAAAAAAACCTCGAACTCGCCAAGGCGAATTCCGCGATCACTGGCCTCATGAAGCAGCTCGATGAAAGCACCGCTGCATTTTCCGAAATACGGGATCAGCGCGATGGCCTCCTCATCGAGCGCGATCAAATGAGCGCCCTGCTCAAGCTCAACGAGGCCGGCCGCATCCAAGAACTGATCAACCAAAACATGGGCCTCGCCAAGAATCTCCGCGAAGCAAATGACAAGGTCAAACACCTCAATGAGGACAACAACGCCGCCAAAGACGACATCACCGATGCACTCCGCGATCTTGCCATCGCCAAATCACAAATCATCAAACTCCATCAAGAAAAACGCGATCAAGATGACCGTCTGAAAACCCTCGAAACTCGCCTGAAAAGCGAACAATCAGCCCTCGCAAAAGGCGAAACCTCTGCCGATCCCGCCGAAGTCGAAATTCTCCGCGATATCATCCAACGCCAACTCCGCGTCCAAGAACGCCGCCGCCAAGCCCGCGATCTCATGCTCGCCGCCGCCAAGGAGCTAGGCTCCAAGGACGAAAAACTCGCCGAGGCCGTCAAACTTTTTGATTCGCAGGAAGTCCAGCTCACTCCTGATGAGCAACGCCTCCTCGCCGAGAAAAACGTCGATGGCGAATTCGTTTCCCCATTCGCGCAAGATCGCACCACCGTCGGGAATAACACCACGGAACTCATCCAAGACATCGCCGTATTTGAGCGCACCGCAGAAAGAGCCTTCATTTCAGGACGCCTGATGCCTGCCCGCGAACTTCTGCAAATGGTCATCGAAGAACATCCGGGCCGCATTTCCGCACTCTGCAAACTTGGCATCGTCAATCTCAAGTTGGACGATCCAAGCTCCGCCGTGGACACCTTCCGGCGCGCGGGTGAACTAGATGCCAATAACCCATACGCCCGCCGTATGCTGGGCTACTCGCTCATGAGATTGGGCGATCTCTCGAGCGCAGAATCCCAGCTCAAGGATGCCATTCATCTCGCCCCAGATGATGCAAAAAGCTACATGGCCCTCGGCACCATCACCTACCGTCTCGGGCGCTTCGGCGAGGCTGAATCTCATTTTAAATCCGCCATCGCTGTCGATCCCATGCCCAGCGAATCTCACTTCAATCTCGCGCTTCTATGCGCCCGGGACAAACGTTACGAACTCGCCCGCAGCCACTATCAAAAAGCCCTAGAACTCGGGGCCATCCCAGATCCTAAGCTTGAGCAACGCATCGCACAGCCATGAGAGCCACCTCACTTTTCAGCCTCCTCGCAGCGTTTTTTGTGCTCGCCTCCTGCGCGGCGGACTCCTCTTCTCAGCAAGAAAAACCCGCTGCCACGCTCAAGCCACTCAGCCAGCGCATGAATGAGAAAAACGGATACGCCAAGGATGCGGACGGCAAGTGGATAGTAAAAAACGACAAGCGCAGTGCCTTCGAATACCAAGGCAAATCCCAGTTCGCAGACAAACAATTCAAAAAGTCCGAATACAAAACGGGCGATTACAAGAAGACCACTTGGGCAGGCCAGAAAAACTACCCCACCCATGCCTATGCAGGTAAAACAGATGGCAGCCGTTTCAAAACCGCATCCAGGCTCCAAGGCCAAAACGCCAGAGAAGGCAACACCGCCGCAGACATCCCATCGGCCTATCAGACGAATCAATTCGCTACGAATTCCGCGCGGGAACGTGCCAGCACCCCTCTTGGAAAACCCTCGAATGACGATATCGAGAATCGCCGCGCCAGATTCCAGCAGCCGTCCATGGTCGATTGGCAAGAGCAACGCCCGTTGAGCCTAGAGCAATCCAAAGGCATTCTCGGCCGCTAATTTTTCGGGCTGCTCACCTGCATCACCGCCGCCGCCAGCGAGTCTAACAAGCCCTTTTTCAGCGTCTCCCAGCGCAAGGGCTTGCCCTCTAGGAAAAATGACTGCGCCACACGCAGCCTTATCTGCGCATACCTCGCCACCGAATACTCGGCCGCAAGATGCGCTCCTAAGCCCGTCTGGACTGCCGCTTTATCATGCCGCACATCCAAGCCCATTCCTAATAGATCACCCCGCCACGCACTGGCTAGTTCTTCAGCAAGACTCGCCCCCGCCACGGTTTCTAAGCCTACGATTCCATCCTTCCCGGAAACCGTATGCACCATCACGTGCAGCAGCGAATCATGCCGCCGCAGATCCTCGGCGATGCGTTGATGGAGCATGAGCCGATATTTCTGCTCGTGCCGCTCCACCAATTTACCACGCGCCACTTCAGGCATTTTGAGCGAAAATCGGCTCCACCGCGCATCCCCATCATTTTCCAAATCAATCAATAAGCGCGTCAAATCCCCATGCACCAATGGCGTGCGAAACTTCATCGCAAATCCCTGCGCTAAATTCAAAGAACCCGGCTCCCAGCCCTCTGTGGAATTTACGATTTCCTCAGAACCACGGAACAGCTCGCGGTGCGCTTCCGGCACCGCACACGTCGCATTTTCACAACTAAAAAGATATGCCACCATGATTTCCACTACCCGTCCCACAAACCCTCGCAACATTCTTTGTCCAGCGCAACCCATTCAAGACCAAGCGCCCAAAATCACTTCCATCACATACCCGCCGCAAATCCAAACCCACGGCGCACCGCCAGCATCGCCTCACTCAGTTCGCCTGATTCCTCCCTCACTATGAACGGCTTTTCCTCCTCGCACACCCCAGCGTGAGCCTCAGGAAAACCGCACGCAAACAACATGAAAAGCGGCTCTAGACTCACCCTCGGAATTACATTTCGCCACCGCACGATTTTTAAACCCGCAGCCGCAATTTCATCGACAGCCCGTTGCCTCTGCCGCGCAGGAAAGCACAACACAAACATCCCACTAGCCTCTAACAACCGCGCCGCCGCCTGTGCATAATCCGCCACATCCCCTCTCAGCTCGAAGCGTGCATGCGCCTTTTGCGAATCCTGCGGAATCACTCCCGAGCCTGCCGGAAAATATGGTGGGCTCCCCGTGATCAGCGGAAACTTTCTCTCTGAGGAAAACTCCCGCAAATCGCCCAGCCAAGCATGCACCCGCTCAGAAAGTCCGTTCAGCTCAATGTTACATCGCAGCAAGCGATAGCTCACATCCTGCGCCTCCACACATGTGAGTTCCGCCTCAGGCCCCATCCCCCACAAAATGAGCAACCCCACCGTGCCGATCCCCGTTCCTAGATCCAAATGCGCCTTGACCTGCGGTGAAACTTGTAAGGCATACCATGCCGTGAGCACATCATCCACCGAGTGCCGATGCCCGCCCTTGCGCTGGGCGATCATCCATCCGGCTGGATTCCCAGAGTCGTCCCGCCACGCTTCACTGGCTGCGGCACCATGCGCACCCGTCAGCGCATCGAGAGTGATGCGCTCGCCAAAATAGGCTTCTAACGCCCACCGCTCCGCCTGCCACGCCGCCATACATGCATTTCCAGGTAAACTTTCTTTAAGGTGCAATTCCATCCGCAGCGGCATCCAAGCATCAGTCTTCACAACCGCAAAGTCCGAAGCCACATTGGCCTTGAAAATGCAGTATCTGCAAAGTCCCGCATCCAGCTCTGCACACCACCATGAGTTATAGTTCTCTCGACCCCGCAATACTGGCCTCCATCATCACTCCACTCAGCGAGGCGAATCATGCATTTGCAAAAATCTACCCCGGTGAAACCGCACTCAGGCAGGCCGTGCATACCGTCTATGGTGGCGGCCATTTATTCCGCGCAGACTCCACTCATAAGCTCGGACTATTAGCACGGCGGGCGCTAGAAACTTATGCCCCTGATGGCATCGCTCTCGCACAGATATTAGAAGAACCTTGGGAACCCGCGTTTTCTGCAAAAATATATCAACGCATCCAAGGTAAACTCACCCGCGAGCCAGTGGAAGACTTCCGCTTAGACTATGAAGACGGCTATGGAAATCGCTCAGATACCGAGGAAGACGGCCATGCTGCCCAAGGTGCCCAGCAAGTAGCCGCAGGCCTTGCCGCAGGCACATTGCCACCATTTATCGGCATCCGCATCAAGCCATTTAACGAAGACCTTCGCGCCCGCTCCATGCGCACCTTAGCTATATTTATCACCACTCTGGTAAAAGAAACTGGCGGAATCCTCCCACCCAATTTTGTAGTTACTTTACCGAAAGTCCAACACCCCGCGCAAGCCACCGCCGCCGCAGCGATACTTAGTTTATTAGAAAATGAGCTAGGTCTTCCGCTAGGTAGCATTCCCATAGAGCCAATGATCGAAACTCCACAAGCTATCATTGATAGCCACGGAGCCTGCCCACTTTTACCCATCGTCAGAGCTGCCGAGGGCCGCTGCCACAGCCTGCACTTTGGTGTCTATGACTACACCGCATCCAGTGGTATCACCGCCGCTTACCAAGCCATGGGCCATCCCACCTGTGATTTCGCTCGGGCGCACATGATCGTCGCCCTCGCGGGCACAGGCATCCACCTCTCAGATGGAGCTACCAACATTCTACCAGTTGCCCCACATCGCAATGATAACCTAACGGAAGAACAACTGAATGATAACAAAGCCGTTGTCCACGCAGCTTGGAGGCTTGCCTACCGGGACAATTTACACTCCTTGCGAAATGGCATCTACCAAGGCTGGGATCTGCATCCTGCCCAACTCATCGCCAGATACGCCGCCGTCTATAGTTTCTTTCTCGGAGGACTAGATGCCGCCTCAGGCCGCCTCAAAGCCTTCGTCGAAAAGGCCGCCCTAGCTTCCCTCTTTGGCGATGTCTTCGATGATGCCGCCACCGGCCAAGGCCTCCTGAATTTTTTCCTGCGCGGCATCGCCTGCGGCGCCATCAACGAGCAAGAAGCTCTAGAAACCGGCCTCACCCTCCAAGAAATCCGCACCCGCTCCTTTTACCGCATCCTCCAAGGCCGCCAGTAAGCGATGCACGTCACCTCGCAGCACTACATTTCCGGTTCACGATCTCGGACACGCCATGAACTCCAACACAGCCATTCGGAGAGCATGCGCGTGTTGCACCTTCTCATTATAGGACGGGCTTGGTTCAAAAAGCCGCCGCCGGGGATGGGCCTATCTGCATTGACGTGACTGGTAGAGTAGGCAGTCGATTGGCGGAAGGCAAGGGACGAAGTTCTACCAAAGTGATTGTCGGTTATTTTTGCCAACCATGGTTTTTCGTGGGCTGAAGCCCTAGTTCCCACTCAGGGCGCGGTGGCAAAGAGACCTTCGCATGCGTATCTAACGACCACGTTGCTAGCTTCATTGTATGAGATCGCGAGCTGGCTATCTGGACCGAATGCGAGTGAGGTGATGAGTATCGACGGTGGCGATGGACGTGGGGCTGCCATTGAAGCGGGTGTATTGAGAATACGGGTAATTTTCATGTCGTGCCGGATAATCTTTGCTGGGTTATTTGCGCTGGAATTGGGGTTAGAGTCTCAGCCCGTCACAAACCTTTTTGCCAGCGTAACGAAAAATCAAAGTCACGGAGTCGCGAAGGCTAGGCGTAGGAAGCGCCTAGCAATGCCGGCGCTGCGCGGAACACGGGCTTCTTGGATCATGGTGCCCGCCATGTTGAGGAGATCGGGGCGGTTGATGATTTCAGCTCCTAGCCCGGAAAAAGTTTGCAGCGCGCTAGACCACTGCGCCACAGCTACTACTCCTCGGTCTCCATTCTTTTTCGTCCAGCGCATCACCAAGTGGTCATCGCTGGCGTAGACTAAAAATGGTGAACGCTCCGCCACAGTGGGATCGCTGCCAAGGTAGGCTTCCAAAGCATTGCAGCGCTCATCACCATCCGGATCCGCAGAGGGTGCCCATTCTGAGGCAGTGCCGGTGCGGGTGGTGACACGATTGGAAAATGCTGTCTGAGCCCACTCATCGTATGCCGGATTGTATTTGTTGAAGAGATCGATCTCTGGCCATGCGGAAGACTGTCCGGGTTCGACTGGCGTGGTCTGCACTTCGTTCATTTGATCGAGAACTAAATTGCGGAATTGGTTCGAAAAACGATCACTGCTATCGACTGAATTCGTCGCATAGGCAAAGGCTTGGCTGCCGTCTTCACTGATACAAAGGATCGCTTGGGTGCCGGCCATTGAGCCGTTGTGCTGCCACCACGTTTGGCCGTGGCGCGTGCTGGGATACCAGCCCATCCCGTAGCTCGAGGCGTTGTTATTGGCATCAGGTTGGCCATTGGCGAGCCGCATTTGTGAGAGCGCGTAACCGCCGATGATATCGCGGTGGCGTGGGTTTCCATCAATGCGCCGCGCCATCAGCAGTAGCTCCATAGGACGCGCCACCCATGCAGTGCTGCCATCCATCCGGGCTGGCCAAACTGCCTCTGGTGGGCCGTAGTAGGTGCCCTCGTAGTAGGCGACCTCGCCCGATAAACGGTTCGCTGCTGTGCGCCCGCCGACCCCCATCGCCGTCATCCCACACGGCGTGAAAATTTCCCGCTCACAGTAGTCTTCGAAGCTGAGACCGGTGATTTTCTCAGGCACGCGGGCGGCGACTGCGTAGTTGAAATTGTTGTATCTGGCGTGCGTGCCGGGAGCCCAGAAGGGATTGTTGTTGTCCAGCCGGAAGCCGATGATGGCGGCGTGGTTGGTGCCGAGGAGGACGTTATCGTTAAACCACAGCGGCGAGTCGTCATCCCATCCAGCTGTCATATTGAGCAAGTGGCGGATCGTGATTTTCTTCTCGTTCGTGCTATAGGGATTAGAAACTATATTTCCGAAATCATTTCCAAACAGCGCTCCCGGGCCGAAGCACTTGCTGTCCAGCGACCATGTGGGGGAATCCTCCAGCGCTCGCAGCGTAGCTACGGCACACACTGTTTTGCTGGTGCTGGCAATGCGCCAGCGATGGAGCGGGTCGGCCTGCTCGCCAGTCGCCGTATTCGCAAAGCCAAAGCCCCGCGCATAGACCAGCCGCCCTTCGCGCATGATCGCAAGCGAAAGCCCCGGCAGCGAGTGCTCCGTCAGGTAGCCATCGACGGCAGCGTTGATTTCAGCGAGCCGCGCATTGCCGAAACCGCCGTTGCGCGCCCACTGCGCATTGTAGCGCGTCTCGCCACCGATCTGATATGGCTCCACCGCGACCGGGCGATACCCCTGATACTGCGCGTTCCGATTTTGCGACTCGAAAACATCGTCCCGCATCCCAGTAAGTGACCAGCCCAGCGCAGACCGACGCCACACGGAGCTAAAACGTTCGCCCGCGCCCAGCTCGTAGCCACTCACGCGCCACAGCTGGAACTCAGCGTTATTGAGCGCAATGAAGCTCGTCTGGTAGGTGCTCCAGCTCTGATCAAACGTGAAAAAATAGTCTGGATCACTGCCCTCCCGCCAAATTGCCGAATGATAGCCCGTTCCGGAAAAAGCGCAGGACGAGACATCTGTGCGGTAAAATCCCGCCGCCTCATTGGCGGTATTGGTTGTTTGATGGTTGCCCAGTGTCTGCCCCAGTCGGATCCGCTGCGCCGGGCCATTCGTATCTTCCCACAGACCATTATAGAAAGTTTCCGGTCCCACCACGAAAGCATCCAGCCAGTATAGCCGATAGCCAGCAAGCTGAACCGAAGCGTTGTAATTGATGAATTCCGTCGCCGTCAGTCCAAGCCGTGAGGTCCACCGCGTTGTTTTTGCGCTTTGCTCAAAAATCGCGGTGTATCGCGCCGCGCCGCTGACTTCCGTGCCGCACAAACGCGTCAGCCGGTATTGATAGGGAGCCGCCGTCCAGAAATCGTATTCCGATTGGAATGTAGCCGCGCTCATATTATGCCGCTGGACGAAAGGCACGGCACCCGCCGAAACCGCGAAAAACCAGCCCAACAACGCAATGCCGGCACAAACACGGGGAAAAAAGCGAAATGTCGTATTCATCTAAAGTAATCATGCGAAAAAATTCCTCGCCATCCGCCAACATCATCAAACCCATTTTCCACTCTATTCTTGATCTCCCGTCGCCGACCTTCTATATCCGAAATCAGAACGCTATTGCTGCTTGATTTAGGTCCACCGTAGCGAGGCATCTGGATTCTTGTCACCTTACCCGCGTCATGTCTCTTCCCTCACCTGAAATCGCTGAGACGCTCACCGCCGTTCTCAAACAATTCGTCGCGGGCCAGCCAGTGGTATCAAGCGACTTGCTGGCATCCGTCTATCAACAACTTCGCGTCCTTGCCAACCACCGGCTGCGCGCTGACCCGCACTCCACGTTGCAACCCACCGAACTGGTGCACGAAGCATGGCTGCACCTTGGCGGCGGTAGCGATTCCTCTCCAGTATGGGAAAACCGCCGTCACTTCTTCGGTGCCGCTGCCCGCGCCATGCAGCAAATCCTCGTCACCCATGCCCGCCGGAAAAGAGCCGCCAAGCGCGGCAATGCCCGCCCGCTGGTGGAACTCGGCAGCATCCTCGACCTTGCTGCCGATCCGCTGCCCGAAGTCATCCTCGCCCTCGACGAAGCGTTGGCCACATTCGCCATCACATTTCCCACCGAAGCTGAAGTCGTGCTTCTGCGCTTCTACGCGGGCCTCAGCGTCGTGGAAACCGCAGATGCGCTCACCCTTTCCGTGCGCCAGACCGAGCGCCATTGGCAATTCGCCCGCGCCTGGCTTTACCACGCCCTCGAAACTGGAACTTAAACCATTCACAAGCCCGCCATGCCCGTTCTCGCCCACCAGCGTATTCGCTCTCTGTTTGATGCGACTCTGGCGCAACCAAAGTCCCACCGCAGTGCGTTTCTCGCCGATGCATGTGGGACAGATGCCGCTCTCCACGCCAGCGTCGGCGCTCTGCTTGCTGCGAGTGAGACGAACGGCGGATTTTTGGCCGCCGCCACCGTCAGTCCGGAAAGCGTAACCGTCGTTCAGGCCAATTGCCTCCAACCCGGCGACTGGATCGGTGCCTACGAAATCGCCAGCGAACTCGGACGCGGCGGCAGTGGCGTCGTCTATTTGGCCCGCCAACATCAACCCGTAGCTCGCGAAATCGCCCTCAAAATGCTGCTCGCTACTGCCTCAGACTCACCACAGGCCGCCGCGCGATTTCGCAGCGAGCAACGCACTCTCGCCCGCATTGAGCACGCCAATATCGCCAGACTTTACGATGCCGGCGTCGATCCGCACGGGCGCTTATGGTTCGCCATGGAGTATGTGCGCGGCAAACCCATCACCACCTATTGCGATGAAAACCAGCTCTCCCTAACGGCCCGCCTGCGCCTATTGATCACGATCTGCCGGGCTGTTCATCACCTTCATCTCTGCGGCGTCATCCACCGCGATTTGAAACCCTCCAACCTGTTAGTCAGCGGCCCGCCCACCCACCCCGTTCCGAAAATGATCGACCTCGGGATCGCCCTCGCATGGGAAAATCTCGACGAACCCAGCCGTCCCACCAGCGGCGAACTTCTCGGCACACCCGCCTACATGAGTCCTGAGCAGTGTGGTGAAAACGGCCATTTTATCGATGCCCGCAGCGACCTCTTTTCCCTCGGCCTCATCCTCGCAGAACTCCTCCGCGCCACTTACGGCGTCCGTCCCAGCACCCTGCGACGCTTTCTCGACGGCGATGCCGGGCGCATCATCCGTCGCTGCCTCAGCCGAGATCCCACCGAGCGCTCGCCCTCTGCGGAGTCGCTTGCAGTTGACTTGGAAAACCTCATCGATCACCGCCCGCTCAGCTTCGGCCAGCACGGCTGGGCCTACCCATTTCGAAAATTTTTGCGCCGACATCGCATCGGCAGCGCTCTGACGACCATCGCGACCATCTGCACTCTCGGCGGGATGATCATCGCCCAGCAAGCCCATTCGGCCCGGCTGCGCGCAGAAATCCGCGCCAGTGAACAAAGCGCCCGCGCCCTTTACGAGAGCGCGCGCGCCATCCGCGAAGGGCGTAAGGGCTTCCTCATCACCGAGGCCATGACCAGCCTCTTTCGCGGCGCGAGTGCCGACTACGGTTATCCCATCGGCCGCACCGTCCACAGCGTCGTCGCGGCATGGACCCAGCAACTCCCCGCCACCGTGCTCGAAGACCCTGAAATCGAGGCCCTGGTCCGGCTTTCGTTAGGCAATGCATGGCACGGGTTTAGCGAAAACGACAAGGCACGCCACCAATTCCAAACCGCCGCAACCCTTCTCGCCAATCCATCCCCATCCTTCCGTTCCGCCCGCGCTCTTGCTGAGCTGAATCTCGCGACCCTCGATTTCGCTGCCCGCGACTACTCCGCCGCCGAAGCACGCCTTCTCACCGCCCGCCACTTTTTCGAAATCGCGGGCGAAAGCCACCTTGGCGGCCTGCTCCGTGCCGAGCTTCTGCTCGCTGGCCAGCGCACCGATACCCGCAAGTGGGCCGCCGCCACCGCCCTTGCCACTCGCGTGCTCGCCCAAGCCGAAGCGCACCTGCCCCAAGATCTCGAACTCCAAGCCCGCGCCCATTGGCAACTTTCTCGCGCCGCCTGCGGTCTTGGAAATACTGCCGCCTGGGACCAACACCTGCGCCGTCGGCTTGCGCTTATCCTCCAAGCTCCTGATGCAGTGCCCACTGTCGTGCTCGAAGCCCAATTCGATGTGCTCCGTGCAAACTACACGGCCGGCCAGCAACGAGTGGCTACCCTCGCATCCCTCGATAAACTCATCTCAGATTACCAATCTCTCACTGGCCTTGGACATCCCACCCCAGATGCCTTCCGCGCAGACATCGCCGCCCTACTCGCCACCACGGGTGACTCACCATCCGCCGCTGCTCGCTACCGTGCCCTCCTCGCCGCCGCCCCCCACTCACCCTCTGCCCGAGAATGGCAACAAGCCCTCGCTGATTTACCCTAGTAAGTCATGCTGTTCTGGCCTACCCCAGCGCTCTCGGCCTTGGAGCTGAAGCGGTGGATGTTTCTTGTCGCCCAACCGGAGCCATCGAGGTCTTGGCTTGAGAGGGTTTCTCCGAATGGGCTGTAGCGGTAGCGGGCGCTGACTTGGCCTGTGGAATTGGTGAGGGCGAGGATGTTGCCATTTGCATCGGCGTGGGTGTGGCGGATGTCCCAGGTGGTGGAACTGCCTACGGCACGCTCGACGGCCAACAAGCCACCGACACCGCCTGCGCCTTCGAGAGTGCCAGAAAGATCTGGTCCCCAGGTGTAGCGGTAGGTTTCTGATAAGGTGCTGGCTTGATAGACTTCACGGGCAAGCAGGGTCCAGTTGCTCCATGACCAAACTTCATCAATCGGTGGATTCGCGCCATTCGGACGGCGGGACCAGACGAGCCTGCCGAGTGGATCGTAAACCATCGTGCTGGCGGTGCTGCCTGATGGAGTGACGCTGCGGAGGCGGTCATGTGCGTCCCA
>JAYULG010000370.1:0-8159 GCA_043763755.1 Akkermansiaceae bacterium
GTATGCCTACTGGAAGCAAGCCCGTAAGGACTCAAACAACATAAATTAATTCGCAGGAACCATTCTTACCAAGCGATCTTGGCCATTGGTAAGTATATAAATTAAACCATCCGGACCAGTAGCAACATCTCGCACCCTGCCGAAGTTTTTAAATATAACTTCCTGAGAAACGACCTTCTTGTTTTCAAGCCGCAGGCGCCTGACTTCCTGCTTGGCAAGTCCGCCGACGAGCAGATCGTTTTGCCATTTTGGAAACTTATCTCCGATATAGAAATCTAAACCGCAAGTGGCGATGGATGGCACCCAAAACGTGAGTGGTTGCTCCATTCCTTCCTTTTCAGTGATGCCCACCATGGGTGTGCCATCATAGTTCATGCCATAGGTGATGACGGGCCATCCATAGTTTTTCCCGGGTAGGATAAGATTGAGTTCATCTCCGCCGCGTGGGCCATGCTCGGTATCATAAAGTGCGCCATCGCGCGGGTCCTTTGCCAGTCCTTGGGGATTGCGATGGCCGTAGGACCAAATCCCCGGTATAGCATCGGGAGTTTTTACAAATGGATTATCACTCGGCACCTTTCCATCATCATGCAGGCGGAAGATTTTCCCATTTGGCAGAGAGAGATCTTGCGCTTCCATCATGCCGCCACGCTCGCCGATGACGAAGTAGATGTAGCCTTTATCGAAAACAAAACGGGTGCCAAAATGCACACCCGCACCTGAACGGAACTTGGGATCGGGGCGGTAAATCCATTCTTGATCGGTCCACTTGTAGCCATCGATCTTGCCTCTCACCACGGCAGTGATGGAGCGTGCTTCTTTCTTGCCTCCATCATTTTTGTCACTGCTGCCATCGGCAAATCCAAGGTAAACCCAGCCATTCTTCTCGTAGTCTGGATGCAGCGCCACTTCCATCAGCCCGCCTTGGCCGAAGTCCATGATCTCGGGTAAGCCCTTGATGTCCTTAGGATCAAGTTTTCCCTCTGCCGTCACGATGCGGAGTTTTCCCGCTTTTTCGGTGACGAGCTTGCGGCCATCCGGCAAGAACGCGATGGCCCACGGATTGCTCAATCCAGAGTCCACCAGGGTCTCAATGCGATAATCGTGAAGCTCCGTTTTCGTCACTTCACTCTCCGAGGGTTGAGGAAACTTGATGCCTTCGGTCTGCGCGGCATTTTCTTTCTCACGGATAAAAATGACGAGTGAGCGGATTTGCTCGTTGGTGAGAATTCCTTCCCACGGCGTCATCCCTAACTGGATATTTCCTTTGGCGATCGAGCGGAAAATTTCCGCATCCGAGCTACCGTGCTTCCACTCCCCATCGATGAGTGAGCCGCCTACACCGCCTTCGAAATTTGCTCCATGGCAGCCTGCACAATTGGCGGCGTAGATGGCATCCACTTTTGCATTTTGCGCGAGGGCTAGGGCGGAGAGGCTAAAATACACTGCGAGGGTTTTGCAATTCATCAGGCGATGCTCCGTCATAAGTTTGATTTTTCAACGCTAAACTGTATTTCACTTTTATAGCCTTCATCAAAACTCCCACTCCACGCCTGCCCAGAGTGATCGCGGTGCCGCATAGGTCCGGATGCCATTGTTGCTGAGGCCAGTCTGAATTTCCTCATCAAAGAGATTTTCAACACGTAGTTGATATAGGGCTGCCTCAGTTTTCCAAGAGATCCCAATGCGGAAGCTCGTGTAATCCGGGAGCGAGCGGCTGGCCAAGGCATCATCAAATTGCGATGCACCATACTCACCACCTCCAAAGATTCCCAACTGCGCCGTCGCTTGCCATGAGGCATTGGCGATCAAGCGCAGCTCCGGTGCTTGAGGAAATGGTTTCCCATCTAACAAAGGCTGATCTGGTGATTCAGTAAACTCAGTCTTCGTCCAAATGCCCGCCAAGCTGCACGTGATCGTCTCTCGGGGTTTCCACTCGATTTCGCTCTGGATTCCGGAAACCTGCGCTTGCTCCACATTGCGCCTTTGCGAACCGCTACCATCGGCTGGAATGGTGCCAAAAATTGCGGCCTGTTCGGACGGGTCCGTGATTGGCACGTTTGCAATCGCATCAGAGATCCAGTGGTGAAAAAGCGTGCCTTTCACTTCCCATCGCGGCGATTGACTCCATGTGAAGCCACCCTCAATTCCGATGAAGCGCTCCGGGTCCAATTCCGCGTTAGCCTCTACGATGTCATTGCGCACACGGAATGGGCGATGCAGCTCATTGAGCGTGGGCAAACGGAATCCTGAGCTCACAGAAAGATGCGAAAGCAGAGTCTCATGAAATGCGTGATTGAGCTCGATTGCGCCGGATGGCTCCAGTCCATCGCGGTCTTGGTGACGTTCGTCGCGGAGGACCTTACCACTTGCGAGAGATGTCTCGAATCGCCGCCCTTCGGAAAGCTGCCACGCATCAAGCCGCAGGCTGGCATTTAAGTCTGTGGCGGGAGAAATTTCATACGATGCAGCAGTGAAGACACCCAGAAACGCTTGTTCGCCTCCAGCTTCCCGCTCGCGGAAAGTTCCCACGGTTTCACGGGTCTCGCCGCTGAGGAAGCGGGCATCTGCACCGGCAGTGAGGGTGAAATTTTCGCTAAAATCATGCTGCCATGTGAAGGCACCACCCGTGCCACGCCCCGGAACATCGTATTGATCCAAGGCTAAAATTTCCTCCGTCCGCGCCGCCGAGACGGTGCTGAAAACGGACTCGAATTCCCGCCTTTGATGGTATGCCAGCGCTTGCCACGAGCTATTGCCATCCTCACCCGTAACCCGCAGACTGAAATCCAGCGCCTCCGTAGCATTCTGCGCGAGTGGCGTGCCATTGCCTCGCTCCTCTTTGTAGTAGGATAACATCGGCTCGATCACTAGCCCCGGCGCGGCAAGAAATGAGAACTTGGCATTCGCCCCAGCAAGGTCCACATCAAGCTTCCGATCAATGCTGCCACGTTGCGAAGAATCCAATGCAAAAAAACCATCTGAATGCAGGCTGAATGCTGAGACGGAAACTGCCTTTGTCTGCTGAGAATTACTGAGTTGGTTAGAGGTAGATGCACCATACGTCCCTTGGCTCCCACCACCGAACTTCACTGAGTGACGATCCTGGAAAGCCGTATTGCTTGTCATCTGAATAACTCCCGCAGAAGTTTGATTTCCCCATATCGCCGCCTGCGCGGAGGGGATGATGCGGACGGATTCAAGAGCTGCCGCATCATAGCGAGCCCAGTAGATCCAGCCGCCAAAGGGATCGTTTTGCGGAATCCCATCGAGGACTAACAGACTCCGGGAACTCGCTGTGGCCCCAGTATTGCGCAGGCTTACCCCAGCAGATGTGGGATTACCAAATAATGCAGTTTGCCGCCGATAGAGGGAAAATGATGGGTCGCGCGCAAGCAATTCGTCCAGCGTCCTGGGTGCCTGCTCTTTTAGTTCTGCGCGGCTCCATTCAGCAGTAGCACGCGGGCCGCTGCCACTGCTCTGGCGCTCTGCTAGGACCACGATTTCTGGTAACAAAGATGGCACCTGTGCGATCAAAATGGATGGCAACGCACAAATACCGAAGATGAATTCATTCACTCGGTGCCTCCTATTGGTTAGAAATATCATCGCCGCGCGACTATACATTATGGATGGGGGAATTCTATCTTTTTAGGGGTCCTGAAAATCTAGGTTACGGCTCCTGTTGAAAAGTGCTTGCTGCGTCTCGCAGCGATGAATGGTTAGCATTGCTGCGAGACGCAGCAACCAGGTTCAGCGCATGCGCCAAACTAAATATTACGCACCACTAAAAAGCCGATGCCCCCAATTGGACATCGGCATTTGAAATCAGCCTCGCTCTCGCAATGAAAGCAAGACCTGAAACCCCACCTACTCTGGAGGAGACACTGCCTCTTTGACGGCATCTGCACCTTCAGCAGTCTTCTCTTTGGCAGCATCGATAGCACCTGCGGCATCACTTTTCGCCTCTTCGATAGCGTCAGTCGCCTTTGCCTTCGCCTCATCAATCGCGCCTGCGGCCTTTTCCTTCACCTCTTCCATCTTGGCAGCCGCGGCATCCTTCACCTCTTTGGTGGTCTTCTCAACCTCTGCGGCTGCCGCATCTTTCATCTCCTTCACGCCTTCAGCGATTTTGTCCGCTCCGGCATCCATTTGTTCTTTGACGGTCTCTTTCGGATTACAGGCGACGAATAGAAATGGGACAGCAAGTCCGGCGATCCAAAGTTTAGTTTTCATGGTTGTTTATATCAGTTCACACGGCAGTTGATTCATACCGTGGCAAAGGTTTACTGCTTTTCTCTCAGATGTCAAAGAAAGGAATTCGAGCGAAATTGTGGTCACACCTTGTCTCCTGTGAATTACAACTATAACTCGAAAGCCTAGGCTTTCTCAAGGCACAGACACCCGGATGCGATAGAATCCCACGTTGCTCGGCGGGGCTGGATCTGTTAGGACAAGTGCTCCATTGGCAGCGAGCGGGCCAGTGGAAGTGACGACAGACCATGGGCTGGAAGTCAGGGTGGTACTGCGCTCAAGAATATATCTGCGAGTGGCTTTTCCCGCAGCCGTGACGGTGTATGTGCTAGGGCCTTTGCTGGTGGTTTGTATCTTGAACACATCAGTAGCGCTCTTTGGATTGGTGGCAGCGACGTATTCAGACAAGTTACTTTGGCCGTCTTTGTCGAAGTCGAAACCGTCTGCACCATCTCCCGTGGTAGTGTAAGTTTGGAAATGAGTCATCCTCCAGTGGTCCAGCGGGGTGGCGGTGATAGTGAGAGTGAGGATGGCACGGGCACTCGCACCGCCTTTGGTAACAGTAAATAAAGATGAGTAAATGCCTGCATGCGTGGGGCTGCCGATGATGAGTCCAGAGCTTTCGTTGAGCGAGATACCCGGAGGGAGATTGTTTGCCGAAAATAAAATTCCCGCTCCTTGTTCACTGCTAGAAATCTGAAAGCTCAGTGGCTGGCCAATCGGCATTGTAGAACTCTGGTCCGCCACGGCAGGGAGCGCAGTGATAAATAGGTCTTTACTGCCGCTGCCTAAGGAGTTGCTGGCTCGGATGGTAACGTTAAATACGCCTGCTTGTTGTAGAGTGCCACTGAGCCTACCAGTGTTCGGATTGAGCGTAATACCAGCAGGTAGGTTTCCGATTACTGAATAGGAAGTTGGGAGTTGCGTGGCGATGATTTGATACTCAAACTGGCTCCCGCGCGTCCCGATGGCTGATTCTAAACTGGTAATTATTGGGCGAGGTAAGTCTGGGTTATAGGTGAAAATCACTGTGGTGGCTTGACCGCCTGTGATGTTTACCGTGGGGGTGGCGGGTATTTGAAATCCCGGAAGGGTGGGGAAGTTGATAACGTAAGGATTCGTTAAAAGATTCGCGGGTTTGGATGCAATGCCTCCATTTTCGCGATAGGTAGTTTCAGTGTCGAATTTCCAGCCCGCCTCCCGATGATCGCGGGCATCGGCAGGCTCGATAATTACCGTCAGACTTCCCGGCAAGGCTGTATTGAGTGCGCCGAGCACAGACGTATGGGTTATGCCACCGCCGGTGTTGTTATTGCCGGCATTGCTGCTGTTTTGTGCGCGGTCAAAAAGCGCGATCACTTCGCTATCGATGGAACAGACGACGGTTTGGCCGGTGCCGCCGAGGTAGATCGCAGCAGGGTAATAATTAACACCTTCAAATTGCACACACAAAGGACCACCAGACATCCCGCCACTGCTGCGTAGATCTGTGGAGGTATATGTTCTGCCGGAGGCTTTGGTAAAGGCGACATTTGCCGATGGAGTCGCGTGCACGCGGCCTTGGTTGCTGGGGACGATGCCATCTATCGGATAGCCAACGAGCATTTTTTGTGAGGATGATTTCAGGAACTCATTTTCGGGAGCATCACTCGCGAGGAAACCGCTCTGGCCACCGCGCCCTGCAGGCTCAAGGAAGTAAAGCACCGCCACCTCGAGATTCTGTGAAGCGGATGATGAGGTGCCGGGCGTATTTTCTGCTGCCCGCTGGCTGGCATAACCATTGAGATTGTGGAAACCACGGGGCACTTGCGGCTGCGGCTCGTAGGTCCCACGGTTTCGTTGAAACAGCCATTGCAAGTCAGTCACTCCAGAGAGCCTACCATCATCGAAGACGACATGCCCGGCAGTGGCCACAACCTTGGGTCTCACAAGAAATCCTGAACTCAACCCCGCACTGCTACGGATTTGCCCGACAAAGCCGTAAGGTTTTGTTTCGTCTGTGGTGACTGTTTCAAATGGAACGGTTGTTGGCGGTGTTCCCGTGGCGGAACTCGCTAGGAAATACGTCAAGGTGAGCAAAGAAGCCTCATCCTCTTTGATGAAGACATTGCTCACTGCGGGAGTGGAGCGTCCGCTATTGTTTTGCAACGGCCTGCATTCGATTAAGTGGTTTCCGGGAATCAATCCGACGACTGGATTTCCCGAACTACGCCATGATGTGTCGCTTTCTCCGAGGAAGCGCCATTGTGCGGCAAGTCCTGCGGGTAACAGAGTGACATTGAGACTTCCAGTGCCGCTCGCAGATGCCGGAGTGTAAGTTCTGTTGATCAGCGTGGTCGCCCCGCCACTGACCACTTCCACAGCCTCCAAAGGTGGCTGCACAAAACCCACTACTGGACGAAACTCGATCCTGCGACCTCCATCCGTCAAACCACTCACCACCACGCCAGATGGCCGCCATAGCAATTCCCCTGCGAAGCGCCAGCCACCGACGGCCGCAGGTGCAATGGCCGCAGGTGTAAGAGTGACCAAAACAGAACCCTGTGCGTCAGATGGAACAACGGGAAAGCTCTGTAATAATTCAGAAAGTGCATTGACTGTGAGCACCGCTGCTGAGCTGGTCACAACTCCTCCATTGTTAGATACAACACAGTCGTAAGATCCTTGATCTGAGACTTGGGCAGATGGAATCGTAAGACTGGGTGTCGTTTTTCCAGACATCAAAGAACCGTTTTTGCGCCACTGGTAGCGCAACGGACCTGAACCTGAAGCGGCAATACCAAAATTTACAGACCGATTAGGAATAGCCGTCCTTGAAATCGGCTGCTGAGTAATATCGGGAAGTTCCCCTAATGTGAATGTATAGGCGCTACCTGCATTTGACCCTACCGTATCATTACCCGAAGAACCGACTAAGGCAGTATTTCCCCATAACGCCACAGAGCATCCGAAGCCATCGTCGATGGATGAATCGACACCGGAAGTCAGTTTCAATTCCTGGTTCCAGTTTGTGCCAGAGCGTGAGAACACATACGCACTACCCGCATTGTTTCCGTTGGCACCCACCACAGCAGTATCCCCGACTAGTGCTACGGAGCTACCGAGATTATCACCCGCTGTCGAATCAACGGCAGAGAGCTGTGCTTGTTGCACCCACCCGGTGCTGCCGCGCACGAAGATTGTAGTGCCGACCAGTGCGGTGACTTGTGCATAGTTGCTGACGGTGTGAGTTCCCGTTTCGCTTTTGATCCCAAGAGTGTCAAACCCAGCGATGTCTGCTTGTTCTGGCCTGAAGGCATAGTTACTGGCGATAGAGGTGCCATCGACCGTCACGGAATAGGTTCTAGAGATTGTATCGACGGACAATACTACTCGATGAGTTTGGCCTACTACATAATTCACTAGGTTCAATTTTTCAAACGTGCTACCGTTCTGGGCTTCAAAATAGCCAGCGGGATTGAACCGCACCACACACGCGAGATCGGAAGCCCTCGCGGCTCCCCCAAGCGCGAGTCCCGTGACCCCATCCATTGAAACTGTCTGCGAAGTGACAGAGAAAGGAACTGAAAAAAATCCTGTTTTATAACTGACCGGAATGCTTTGCCAAGTTGTTATCGAGCGATAATCACCGCCTGAAATAGCGACTTGGCCTCCTTTGAAGAAATTTTCTTTCCGAACCCAAGTGGATTCAACCCGCTCAAATAGATAGGATTTAGAACCTCCAGATATTAGTGCAATTTCTCCAGACATCGCGATAGCCGAACCAAACTGAGTGTTGAAACCACCTTCATATACAGTCAATGATGTCCAACGGTGTCCAACTTTCGAGTCATGAGCTGGCATAGATTTGGGCGAGGCGTGCGAGCGCTTGGGTCCAGGACCACGTGGCATCCAAATGATTTTTC